>NZ_JBPNHS010000017.1:0-70491 GCF_054006115.1 Mesoaciditoga sp.
AGCCTTCATACTCAGCTTCGTGGACGTACACATTCCCATCTTCTAACGCTACGTATACATACGCCGCGACTGTTGAAGATGCTGCTGGACACAAAGCAACTCATACCACTTTGTTTGTGTACGATACAAAGGCAGCAAGCTTTAATATTGATTTACCGGCAACCGTTGAAGGAGGAGCCACTGTCACCATTACAATTCATGCAACCGATAATTTAAGTGGGATAGAATCGGTTACTGTTAATGGGGTAGCTGCGAAGGCATCGACCTCTTCTACTGCAGCTGGTATTTATGGTATTGCGTCTGGAACCTATGTCGCAACATTTACGGCACCTGACATATCAAAAGTTGCAACTTATAATATAGTTGTTTACGATAACGCTGGAAATGAAGCTACAATGGATAGGGCTATATACATAGATGCCACGGCTCCTAAGATAACAGTTAAATTTGTCGGAACGGGATTAACGCCAACAACTATTATAGAACATGGGAAAACATATACAGTTTACGCTAAAGACGGAGCTACCTTGACAATAATTGCAACAGATGATAGCAAATCAACCGTAACACTTTACGCGACAGTTGCAAAAATTGATGGTGCAACCTGGACTAGGAATTTAACAGCAATTTCACCAACTAATATTTCCACGACATTGAGCGAAGCTACATACACTGTGACTGCTTTGGCAACAGATGCATTTGGGCACAAAACAACATTTGATGGTGCAACTGTTACGGTTGTTATAGATAGCACGTTGCCAACAGCGAAGTTGAGTTTGCCTTCAACATTAAATCTTTCAAACTTTAATACAGCCGTTGCAACTTACGTGGCTACCGACGCACATTTCTATTCAGCTACGCTTACTATTAACAATCATGGTTTGCTGGTCGGTCAAGCTTCTGTTTCTACACCTGCAACAATAGCTTTAAATGACAATGTATTTGAGTTAGGCACAATAAATGGAACCACAGTTACTGCTACACTGACGGTTTTGGATAAAGCTGGAAATCTTAAAACTTACACAGATTCGTTCTACGTGGACACCGTTGCACCAACTATGTCAGTTAATAAAACACTTTACCAATCAGGCGGAACTTACTATCTTGATATCCAATTCTCCGAATATATGAGAAATGCTACTATAACTAATCTTGCTTCAACTGACATAGTATTCGATGTCAATGGTGTTTACTATTATTTGGATGCTGAGGCAACTCAAGCCAATAGTTATACAAATAATAATGGAAGAGGATTATTGCATATATCCCAGCTGTTAACAACTTCTGGGGCCACTACAAATGTATTGCCATTAGCAGGGAACACAGTAACCATTACATTGAACGCTAAAAAATTCGTTGATTCCTGTGGAAATAAGCTTACAAATATTTCTACTACTGTGACATTTAAGAACGTTTCATCTCCCAACCCAAACAACAAATAATATGTAGACATAAAAGCGATTAAACAACCATAAAGCGCCCACATTTGTGGGCGCTTTTTTTATTTGGACTTTTGGTGTAATATTGAAGAAAAGAAGTTTGAAGGGAGAGATATTTTGAAAATAGGTCTCGCGTTGGGAAGCGGTGGAGCGAGAGGACTTGCTCACATCGCGCTTTTAGAAAAACTAAGCGCTATGAATGTAGATGTTGATGTGATAACCGGTTCTTCGATGGGAAGCGTGGTTGGAGCGCTGTATTGCCTGTATGGCTTGAATGGACTTATGGATCGCATGATGGAGCTTGTTCGTTTAAATCAAGACATCGTGAAAAAGGCCGATGAGATAATGGGAAAGAAGCACAAATTGAAAGATGGCGTTGTGGAGATATCGAAGATAGTTTTTGCCCATTCTCTTTTGGCTGGAGACGTCATATACGATTCTTTGAAAGCTTTGTTCGGCTCAAAGAAATTTTCCGAATGTGAAAAAAAGTTCGCAACCGTCGCTTTTGACATAGACAAAGGAAGGTCCATCCTCATAGACGAGGGGTTTATCCTTGACGCCGTCGTGGCGAGCTCTTCCGTACCTGGAACTTTTCCACCTGTAAGGCTTGGTGGAATGAAACTCGTCGATGGGGGCACGACAAGGGTAATACCCGTTAAAGAAGCGAGAAAACTGGGAGCGGATTTTATCATTGGGGTAGATGTTTCACCGTTTAGTGCGGACATTTCTAATATGCTGGCGATTCAGTACACAGTTGATGATGTAAAGGGAAGGATTTTGGCTGATATCGATCTTAAAGAAGCGGACATGGCGATTCAATTTGACATACCCCACATCCAATGGTACGATTTTTTGAAATCGGAAACGATATACCAAATTGCCAAAAAAGAATTGGAAGAATTTGATTTCGGTTCTATTTTAAAAAAGGATGTCGAAACGAGCTTGTAATGATGAGAACCGTAGCAAGTACGACATGGTGTAAATTCAAAGAGAAAACATTCGTTGAGTGAGTAATTTCATTCTATGGTTAAGTTCTCGCGTTGTGCCAAGAGTTTTTAACCTCTTTGGACCACGTGTATTGCATACGTAAAAGCACTTATTTTTGTGGTACAATATGAGTGGAAACGGGGAGCCGGTGGGACCGGCTGAGAGGAGGCTGAAAGCCTCGACCCTTTGAACCTGATCCGGGTAATGCCGGCGAAGGGAAAGATGGGCCGTTCCCCGTTTTTGGTGGGAGCGGATTTTTTTATTTCAGGAGGTGGCGTTGCATGAAAAATAAGGTTTTGGTGATGGTTGCGGTTTTTGCAATGTGTGTTGCGAGTCTCTCCTTTTCCATTCCGACTTTGACAGTTTACACCTACGATAGCTTCATATCAGGTATGGCAAAACAAGTGGGACCTATTTTTGAAAAGATGTACAACTGCAAGGTGAATTTCTTTTCTTTTGGCGATTCCGGCAACCTCCTTACACGGTTGATATTGCAGAAATCTCATCCACGAGCTGACGTGGTGGTGGGGCTTTCTCAAAGTCAAATTTCGAAAGCTCTAAGCGCGGATCTATTCCAGCCTTACAAACCCACCAATATTGCCAGCGTGGTAAACAAATCTTTTCTGATCGATCCAGAGTACAGGGTTATTCCTTTTGACTACGGAGCTTTGGCAATAGATTACAACCTTAAGGAGCTGAAAAATCCCCCAAAGAGCTTTGAAGATCTCACCAAACCATGTTTTAAGGACTCGCTTGTTGTGGAGGATCCGAGAACTTCCGGGACTGGTTTGGATTTTCTTTTGTGGACGATAGCTTTGTACAAAGACAGGTGGCAAGATTATTGGAGCGAGCTTTTGCCATCTATTAAAACGATAACGAGCGGTTGGGACAGCGCCTTTGAAATGTTGGAAAAGGGAGAAGCGAAGATGATGGTGAGCTTTGCGACGGATGAAGCGTACAATTACTATTATTACAAAGGTTCTAACATTGGTGTGATAGTACCTTCCGAAGGCGCCTACGTTATGGTTGAATACGCTGGCATATTGAGTGGAACGAAGCATTTGAGTTTAGCCCGCAAATTCATGAACTTCATTTTATCAAAGCCATTCCAAAAAGCCATTCCTTTGAATCAATGGATGTATCCCGTCACGAATGTAAAGCTTCCTGAAGTTTACAAATACGCTCCAAAGATATCAAAGAGCATTGTTCTCAATCCGACTTTCATTCAAAAGAATCTTTCAAAATGGCTTGAAGAGTGGAGCACGTTGGTGATAAAGTGAAGAAAGGGGAATATTTTCAAGTGCTTCCCACCATTCTTTTTATGGTGGGAGCGTTTTTGCTTCCACTTTCTTTGATAATTTTTTACGCGTTTGAAAGCGGAGGACATCTGGATTTTTTTTCTAATTTGAACTTTCACGTTACGCTTTTCACCTTTTACCAGGCCATTCTCTCTGCTATTTTGGCAACGGCGTTGGGCCTTCCAGCGGCTTATCTGTTGGGCAGAACCTCCTTTAAATTCAAAGGTTTCTTTTCAGCTTTGTCCAGCGTGCCATTTGTTATGCCATCTGTTTCTATGGCGCTTGGCTTTTTCACTTTTTACGGTTCAAATGGAATTTTGAACACTTACCTTTTGCAGCCCGTATTTCACGTGAATTTCACGCCTCTTTTTTCTCTTTTGGGAATTGTTATGGGAAACGCATTTTACAATTTCCCACTCGTCATGTTGATTGTTGGAGGAGCTTTGGCTGGTGTCAACAAAATTT
This sequence comes from Mesoaciditoga sp., assembly GCF_054006115.1. NCBI lineage: Bacteria > Thermotogati > Thermotogota > Thermotogae > Mesoaciditogales > Mesoaciditogaceae > Mesoaciditoga > Mesoaciditoga sp. The sequence continues at coordinate 4,190 of NZ_JBPNHS010000017.1, forward strand.
ACCTCGAAGCGGCGAAGATGGATGGCGCGTCCAGTTTAAAAGCTTTTTTTTACGTGGAATTTCCGTTGATATTTCCATCTGTCGCTAGCGCTTTTCTCCTCGCGTTCATTTACTCTTTCACATCTTTTGCCGTTGTCCTCATGATAGGAGGAGCGAGATACGCCACAATAGAAGTGCAGATATACATGTATCTAAGGACCCTGTTGGATTTTAAAAGCGCGGCGGCTTTAACGATTTTACAGCTTTCATTTGTGTTCGCATTTGCTTTTGCGCTTTCTGTAATGAAAAAGGGTTTTGGAATTTTTTCTCAAGAATTGTCAAGTTCGAAAGCTTCGTTTCCGTTGTGGGGATACTTTTACATGATTTTCATTTCCATTTTCGCTTTCGGCCCAATACTTTCTCAGGTGTTAGCCGGCTTTTGGAACTTTCGAAGAAATTCTTTTACACTTCAATGGATGAAAAACCTTTTTTCTGGAAGAATGAACGCTTACATAGGAAATAGCGTTTTTATGGCCATCTTTTGGACTTTGATCTTCGCTTTGACAAGTTCGCTCTTTGTCATTTTGCTTTCAAGCGTTTCTGCCCGCCTCAGTGTGAGAAAATCTGGCTTTTTGGACGCACTTTTCACCTCGCCATTGGCCGTTTCTCCCGTAACGCTTGCCTTTGGCTATATTATCTTACAGGGGTACTTTTACCTTTCTTTTCCTGTGGAAATAATCGCCATATATACGGTTATCTCTTTTCCTATAGGCTTTCAAATTTTTTCTTCGGCATGGCAAAGATTTCCATCTTTTGTGGATGACGCCGCTTCTGTTGATGGGGCAAATTTTTGGATAAAGCTCTTCAAAGTGTACCTTCCAATTCTGAAACCTCAAATGATTTCTTCCTTCTTTTTTTCTTTTGCAATAGCCATCGGGGAGATGGGTGCAACTATGGTGCTTTACGATCCGCGCTTTCCAACCATTTCCGTTAGCGCATACAGGCTTTTTTCTTCGCGCCACATTCCAGAAGCACAAGCCCTTGGCGCTCTTCTTACGATTTCCACTTTCTTTATATTTTACGCGATTGAAAGGCCAATTTGGGCTGAGAAGTAGAATTTTCAATTGTATAAGGTATTTAACGCAGTTTAACTCTCTTATTCTCATTTTATCTCGTCTTTTCTTTGAATTTCGTAGATATTTTGCTTTTTTCTGATGTATGGTGTATGATCTTAAGTGTACGCATACGAGAAGAGGTGAAAGGAATGTTGATAAGGGATTGGATGGAAAAGGATTTTGAAAAAATTCCAGTTGATTCCACCGTGGGAATGGCGAAAAAATTGTTAAAAGCCGAAGACGCTGAGTGTGGCGTGGTTTGCGATGGAGAAAAATTCGTTGGGATGCTGAAAAGTGATAAGATTCTTGGAGTGGATGATGATAGGCCTATATCTGATTTCATAGATGAAGTGGTTTACACTCTTGATCCTCAGGATACGTTAGATGAAGCTGCCGTTTTCTTTTTGGAATCTGATATGGAAAAGCTTCCGGTAATAGAAGATGAGAAGATCATCGGCGTGTTAGATCTCTTTCAAATACTCGATGCTTTCACACAAATGGCCGGTTTTGGCGAAGGTGGAATAAGGCTTGAGCTTGAGCTTGACGATACACCGGGTGAACTGAAAAAAGTTATAGACATACTTTACGCCCATTCTCTGAATATACTATCCATTTTGATTCATAATTCCAAAGAAATTGGTAAGAAAATAACTATTTTGCGTGTAACGGGTAAGAATGTAAAAGATTTGGCAAAGATTTTGGAAGTTAGCAATATAGGATACCGTTCAATCATAAAAGAAGAGGAAATATGAGAGGGGGTAATTCCAATGAGAGTTGCCATTGTATCCTTTGAAGTGTATCCATTGGCAAAAGTTGGAGGGCTTGCGGACGTTGCTGGTGCACTTCCAAAGGCGCTTAAGAAGAAAGGAACGGATGTTTCAATATTCATGCCTTTTCATAAAAAGGCAAAGGATAACGTTAAAAAATTGGATCTCCCTTTAGAAAAGGTTTTAGACGAATTCGATTTGGGGCTTTATACGACAGAAAAAGCCTCTCTTTTTAAGACAATTCTTCCAAAAACTGATATACCGGTTTATTTGGTTGATAACGCTCATTATTTTTCTTCTGAGGATGTCTATGGCTCACCAGATGGTGGAGAACAGGCGATCTTTTTCACGAAAGCTGTGTTAGAAGCGATGAAAAAGATGGAAAAGCATTTTGATGTCATTCACGCGAACGATTGGCAAACCGGTCTTCTACCCGTTTATTTGAAAAGTGTTTACTCAAATGATCCTTTCTTTGCTCACACGGCAAGCGTTTACACAATTCACAATCTTGGTTACCAGGGTATATTCGACAGATCTTACATGGGATTTGCAAAACTTCCCGATTACCTTTTCAACATAGATGGTGTTGAATTCTACGGAAATTTGAACTTCATGAAAGGCGGAATAGTTTTTTCCGACATAGTTAACACCGTTAGCCCAACGTACGCTCAGGAGATAACGACGCCGGAGTACGGTGAAAAGCTCGAAGGGGTTTTGCAGTCAAGAAGCGAAGTGCTTTATGGAGTGTTGAATGGCATTGATTACGAAGAGAACGATCCCTCTTCTGATAAGAGAATTCCATATCATTACAGTGTAGATAACATGGACGGAAAGTGGAAAGATAAAGAGGAGCTTCAAAAAGAAATGGGCCTTGATGTTAAACCTGAAGTTCCACTTGTAGGTTTGATAAGCCGTCTGGTAGATCAAAAAGGTTTGGATTTAATTGATGACGTGATGAAGTACGTTATGAATTGCAACGTGCAGTTCGTTTTGCTTGGCACGGGAGACAAGAAATATGAAGATTCTTTTTCGAAGCTCGCAAGGGAATTTCCCGGTAAAGCGTCGGTGAAGATAGGTTTTGACATAAATTTGGCGCAGCGCATATACGCAGGTTGTGATTTCTTCCTGATGCCTTCACGGTACGAGCCATGTGGATTGGGACAGATGTACAGCTTGAGGTATGGTACTATCCCAATAGTTAGGTACACGGGCGGTTTAGCGGACACTGTTGAAGAATTTGATGGCGTTAAGGGAAATGGATTTGGGTTTAAGCCATACGATTCCGCGTATTTGGCCCGTTCCATTTTAAAAGCGTTGTACTTTTATCACAGAAAAGATGAGATGAAGACTTTGATCAGAAACGCCATGATGACGGATCTTTCATGGGAAAGATCGGCGGATGAATATTTAAAGCTTTACGAATTGGCTTTAAAAAATCATTGAGGTGAGTTGAGATGCCAGAATTAAGGAAGGATCCAATAGTTAGAACATGGGTCATAATTTCAACTGAGCGTGCGAAGCGCCCACACGATTTTGCCAAACCGAAGGAAGAAAAGGTTTCAAAATTCGATCCATTTGCGCCCGGTAACGAGTCCGTGACGCCTCCAGAAATAATGGCTTTCAGACCGGCAGATACAGAACCAAATACACCGGGATGGTGGATAAGAGTTGTACCAAACAAATTTCCAGCTTTAGATCCCAAATTGGATTTGAAGAAGCTCGGACATGGTATCTACGATTCCATGTCTGGCTTTGGTGCACATGAAATAGTTATAGAAACGCCTGACAGCGAAGCCACAATAGCCACTCTCGATTACAAACAAGTGGAAGAGATAGTTTGGGCTTACCGAGAAAGGTATAACGCCCTTTTGAAAGATGAACGGATAAAATACGTCCTGATCTTCAAAAATTACGGCGCAGACGCTGGTGCATCACTTGCTCATTCTCATTCTCAAATAATTGCCACTCCAACGGTTCCAAGTCGTGTCATGAGAGAGATAGAAGGATCTAACGAGTATTACAAGTTCAGAGAAAGATGCATTTACTGTGACATAATTCAGCAGGAAAAGATGGAAAATACGAGAATTGTTGAAGAAAACGAAGACTTCATAGCCTTTGAACCCTACGCGTCGAGAGCTCCATTTGAAACATGGATACTTCCGAAAGTCCATCAATACGATTTTGGAGAAATAAGTGAAAAGGGTGTTAAAAGTTTCGCCGAAATTTTGAAGAACGTGCTTTTGCGCATGAGAATTTCGTTGGACGATCCACCGTACAATTTCATGATACACACGGGGATGCCATCTGGTGAAGGAAGAAACTATTACCACTGGCACGTCGAGATAGTACCGCGCTTAACAAAGCTCGCAGGCTTTGAATGGGGTTCTGGTTTTTACATAAATCCCACGCCTCCGGAAGACGCGGCAAAGTATCTCAGGGAAGTGGATATTTCTAAATCATGAGGAAGATCAAGATCGCGAATTTAAGGCGCACCGTTCCTGTGAGTGTAACGGGAACGGCGTGTTCCTTGCTTTGTAAGCACTGTAACGCTCATTACCTTAAGCACATGATGAATGTAAACAGTGTAAATATTCCAGACGGTACAAAGAGCATTCTCGTAAGCGGAGGTTCTACAAAAGATGGAAAAGTGCCAGTGCTGGCACATATGAATGAGATAAAAAGATTAAAAGAAAAAGGTTACAAATTGAATTTTCACGTTGGTTTGGTAGATGAGAAAGAGGCTGTGGAGATATCGAAGATCGCAGATGCGATATCATTCGATTTTGTTGGGGATAATGAAACTATAAAGTACGTTTACAATTTAAATAAAAGAGTTGAAGATTATATTCGCACGTTTGAAGCTCTTAAAAAATACACGGATAATGTTTACCCACACATAACAGTAGGACTTAATTGTGGCAAGATAACGCATGAATTCAAAGCGATCGACATACTTTCGAGGTACACTCAAAAAAAAGTGGTTTTCATAGTCTTCATTCCAACCAAGAATACGGCTTTTGAAAGATGTCCCGTCCCAAATTTAAAAGATGTAGAAGATGTTTTCGCTTACGCGAGAAAGAAATTCGATTGCGATTTAAACCTTGGCTGCATGTATCCAACTGGAACACATAGAGATGAGATTGCCATGGCGGCGATCGAAAATGGCTTTAACCTCATAACTCAACCCTCTAAAAGAATTATTGAATATCTTGAAAAAGAAGGATACCAAATAGAATATTCAGATGAATGCTGCGTTTTGTGATGTAATTCACTTTCTTTGACATCTGCGAAAAATATGATATTATTTTACCGATCGGTAAATCAAAAATTCCAAGAAGGGAGAGCCTTTATGGCCACTCGGATGGGAAACAAAACGAGACAAGCGATTCTTGAAGCCGCACGGGAGGCTTTCGCTTCCAAATCGTATGCGGAAGTATCGATGGAGGATATAGCCAGAATAGCGCACGTGAAGAAGCCGTTGATTTACTACTATTTTCCAAGTAAAGAAGAGCTTTTTAAGGAAGCGTGGGATGAGGCTTTTCGAGACTTGGAAGATAAAGTTTTTGGGCCTAAAGAAGAGGAAGGCAAGTACGTTAGAAAAGTCAAGCAGTTTTTGAGAGCTTACATCGACTTTCTACGTAACGATCGAAAGTCTTTACGCCTTATAGAAAGGGAAAAGAACAAATTTTATTCGGAAAAAAGCAAAAATTGGCAGTACATGAAGAAAAGGTACGACGTTTTTGTACAACAGGTAGCCGATGTTATAGCTTCAGAAACTGGTAATTCCTCTCCCGAATTTGCCAGAGCCATAACAGATATAGTTGGCTCGTCTGCGTTGTTGCCAGAAGGACAAATGTCTCCTAAAACGCTTGAGTTGATAATCATTAAGGGACTTAAACCTTGAGAATTCATTTACATGTATGAATAAAAGGGCCTTAAGGCCCTTTTATTTTGCAATTTTTCGTAGTAAAATTGCATAGTAATTTGTGAAGGTTTTAAAACATTCAAAATACGTGGAAAGGTTCAAATATGAAGGTGATAAAACTTCTTTCCATTGTTTTTTTCATAATTGGCGCTTCGTTCATCTTTTATTTCTTTGCCAACGAAGAAAATTTTTTCTTCGTAGAATCGTACGTGCCACTTTTTCTAAGGCAAGTATGGCTGTCTTCTCTCTGTCTAAAAGTTGGGCTGGCCTTTGTAGGACTTGGCCTGCTTTTTCTACTTATACACGTGATATACAAGAAAACTGTAGCGTTTAAATTGAAGGTGGAGTTTTACAAGTTACAGGGGAACGGAGATGGGAAAGCGTTTGAAATATTTCTAACCAAACTTTTTAAGGCCTGTGGATGGAAAGTGCAAAACCCGACTTCATCCACAAATTCTTCGGATCAGGGTGTTGATTTGATATTGAATGGAAAAGTGGCTGTGCAAGCCAAAAATTACGCAAGATCAACTGGAAATGATGCCGTTCAAGAAGTTATGGCCGGCGCAACTTACTGGAAAAACAACGGTTTTCCATCTCTCAAGCGCAAAGCGGTGGTAACGACTTCTTACTTCACCAGGCAGGCGATTGATCTCGCAAAAAGTGGAAAAGTCATCCTAAAGGATGGAAAGGATATTGAAGAGCTGTTGAATGGCAAACTACGAAAAAAGTGGATTTTGAGAACATCAAAGAAATTTTGAGTACTTGTTGAAAACGAAGGAGGCGGTTTTATGATATTCACTTTAACTCTCAATCCGAGTCTCGATAGGTATCTTTACGTTGATGAATTAAAAGAGGACGACACGATGCGTGTAAAAAAGGTAGAAGACTACGCGGCTGGGAAAGGAATAGACGTTTCAAGGGTCATAAAGGAATTAGGTGGAAATTCTATAGCGATCTCTCCTTTAGGTGGAGAAAATGGAGAAAAAATATCCTTTCTCCTCGATGATGAGCTCGTTTTGTACGCCGCGATAAGGATAAAAAAAGAGACACGAATGAACATCATCGTTCAGTCTTCAATTCATCAATACAGAATGAGCCTTCCAGGGCCAGCTTTGGAAAGAAAAGAATTTGAACTCATCATTTCAATGCTTGAGGCGACTTTAAGAAGTGAAGACACATTGGTTGTTTCTGGAAGCCTACCGGCTGGCTTTTCTCCTGAAACGTACTTTGAAATTACAAAACTGGCAAAAGAGAAAGGAGCAAATGTTTACGTTGACACGGATGGGGAAAATTTAAAGGCAGCGCTTCAAGCTTTTCCAACCGGAATAAAGCCCAATATTCATGAACTTTCTCGTTTAATTGGAAGCACTTTAAAGAACGAAGATGAAATAGTGGAAGCCGTGAAGAACGTGAGCGAAAAGTACGGTGTGAAGGATATACTTGTAACATTGGGAAAAGATGGCGCCATAGCTTTGTGCGAAGGAAACATTTACAAGCTTTTCCCTGTAGATGTAAAGGTTGTTAGTGCTGTGGGGGCAGGAGATTCATTTCTTGCGGCGTTTGTTTTGAAGCGTGACGCTTCTTTGATGGAAGCTTTAAAATGGGCATCGGCCGCCGGCAACGCCGCCGTTATGACACCGGGTACAACGCTTTGTTTAAGAAAAGACGTGGAACGTTTGTTAAAAGAAGTAAGAGTGGAAAAAGTGTAAAATGAAAACCCGCTTTTAAGCGGGTTTTCAAATACGAGATCTCTTTTTGAAAGTGCGAGAAGAATATTTTCGCTTTTTCGAATTACCGTTTTTAAAGTTGAATGACTTTACCTTTTTTTCTTTTTTGAAATTCAAGTCCATTTTCGCCTGAAAAATAGGATTGTCCAGTATTTTGACTTTTGAATTTCTTTTTAAAAGCGCCGCGGCAATTTGGAGGGAAGAGTAATTTTCTTCGGTTAACAATTCCACTATGGATTCGTATTCTTCTATATTCTCTTCATCTATGATTTTGGACACGTCTTTAAGAAGCGCTTTCATCCTTGCAGCGCGCACGTCTTTGAGGGAAGGTATCCTTCCGCGTTCTATTTCAACTTTTGCGTACCTTTTTATCGTGTAAAACTTACTCATCTCTCTGTCCGTTACAAATGTGTAGGCTTTCCCGCTCTTTCCCATTCTTCCTGTTCTTCCTATTCTATGTATGTAGTATTCGTGATATTGAGGCAAATCGTAATTAAAGACTATCTCAACGTTTTCAACGTCTATTCCACGAGCCGCAACATCCGTCGCGATCAATATTTTTGTTTGCTTGCTTCTAAAGGCGTTCATAACACGATCTCTCGACATTTGTTTTATGTCTCCATGGATTGCATCTGCTTGAAAACCTATTCCTTTTAAAGTTGTTGAGAGATCGTCCACTTTTTTCTTGGTATTGCAAAAAACCATTGCGCTATTTGGATTTTCCATTGCCAAAATTCTTGAAATGAGAACAATCTTATCGCTTTCCTTTATTTTGAAATAAATTTGTTCAACGTTTTTGACAGTCAACTCCTGATTTGGTACTTTCAAGAATTTTCTTTGCCTCTGAAATTTTTCACTCAGGTTTAGTATTGCTCCTGGCATCGTTGCGGAAAATAGCGCTATTTGCCTTTCGGATGGAAGTTCAGAAAGAATCGTTTTTATATCATCTATAAAGCCCATATTTAGCATTTCATCGGCTTCATCAAGGACCAAGAGTTTGACATTTTCCAAGTTTAAAGTCTTTCTTCTCATGTGATCCATTAACCTTCCTGGAGTGCCAACCACAATTTGGCCTCCTTTTTTAAGGGCCTTAATTTGAAAATCTATTCTTTGTCCTCCATAAATGGCAACGGAAGTGATTCCCCTTTTGTATCTTAAAAGTTTATCCAACACTTTTGAAACTTGAATTGCCAATTCCCTTGTTGGACAAAGAATAAGGGCTTGTGTACTCTTGTCATTTGTTACTTTTTCGACGGCAGGTATGGAATAGGCGAGAGTCTTTCCAGTGCCAGTTTGAGCTTGCCCTATAACATCCGTGTTTCCCATCAAAATTGGAATTGACATACTTTGTATAGGGGTTGGAACTTTAAAATTCATTTCTTTCAAAGCTTTTTTCATTTCCTGTGATAAATTCATCGAGCTAAAGTCATTCATACAAGATTTCCTTTCTTGATTCATCAAAAAGATGAGTTAATGCCAAAAATAAACGCTCCCGTATAAAACGTGGGAGCTTTATCCTTTGCGTCTTACGTGACATCATATCATAAAAAGCATTTAAATGCAAATTGCATGTTCGTGTATAATCGATCATTAGGAAAGAATGATATTAAAGAATGATATTTTGGAATTCACAGAGGAGATGGAAAAATGGAAAATTTTTTGGAAATATCCAAAGAAGTTAAGGACGCGTTGAATAGCTCTATGCCAGTTGTTGCGTTAGAATCAACGATTATTTCACATGGAATGCCTTATCCTCAGAATTTGGAGACTGCTCTTTCGTTAGAAGAGAGCGTTAGAAAGCGTGGCGCAGTTCCAGCAACCATAGCGATAATAGGTGGGAAGATAAAGGTGGGTCTTGAACCTTCGGAAATCGAGTACATGGCAAAGGCGAGTGGCATTTTAAAACTCAGCAGGATGGATCTCCCATACGCGATTTCAAAGGGTTTAGATGGGGCAACGACAGTTGCCGCCACGATGATCTGTGCTCATCTCGCAGGAATAAAGGTTTTCGCCACTGGTGGAGTTGGTGGAGTTCACAGAGAAGTGGAAAAGACTTTCGACATTTCCGCAGATCTTTTTGAACTTTCGAAAACCCCGGTTCTCGTCGTTTCAGCAGGTGTGAAGTCGATTCTTGATATACCAAAAACTTTGGAAGTTTTGGAAACTTTAGGCGTAACGGTGGTCGGATACCGAACAGATGAATTCCCTTCATTTTATTCTCGTTCAAGTGGCTCAAAAGTTTACATGAGAGTTGATACGCCAGAAGAAGCGGCAGCTCTCTTTAAAGTGAGAAGAGAAATGGGAATAGATGGTGGAATGCTTCTTGCAAATCCCATTTCGGAAAAAGATGAGATAAAGCGTGAATTTATGAATGATATCATAGAAAAAGCCCTTGTACTTGCAAGAAAAAATGAAATAAAGGGAAAAGACGTTACACCATTTTTACTTTCGGAAATAGTTAAAAGCTTTCCTCAAGCGCTTGATGCCAATATTTCTCTTGTTAGATCTAACGCCGCACTGGCAGCAGAGGTGGCGAAGAAACTTTGATTTAAAATAATTCATTTTTACCTCTGTTAAAAGGCCGTCTGCAAAAGCGCATCGGCGATCTGAAAAAATATTTACAGAATTTACATTCCAAGCGTACCAAACTCTTCACCGTGACGTGAACGTTCTTAAAAATCTGAAGGGTATAATTTTTTCATGCAGAATGAAAAGAAAAGGATTTTCGGGGTGGATCCGGGATTTGGGATTGTAGGGTACGGAGTCATTGACGTTTACGGTCGGAGTGAGAATTTGGTTACATATGGCGCCATAAGAACTTCATCGCGCGATGCCATTCCAAAAAGGATAGAGAAGATATACGATGAGCTTTCAAAATTGCTTACCGAATATGAGCCGAACGAAGCGGCGGTAGAAGAGCTTTACTTCTTTAGAAATGTTACCACCGCCATATCGGTGGGAGAAGCAAGAGGTGTTATCCTCTTGGCGTTGGAAAAGTTTGGAATAGACATATATGAGTACACTCCCATGGAAGTTAAGCTTTCAGTTACAAGCTACGGAAAAGCCACAAAGAGACAGGTTCAAGAAATGGTGCGGATTATGTTGAATATGGACGATATACCGCGCCCCGATGATGCTGCGGACGCTCTGGCGATCGCTTTGTGTCACGCTCATCAGACGTTTTAAAACGCATTTAAAAAGGATAGTAAAAGATCGTAGAAAATTCGAGAATGTTAATGTAAAAGAGATGGAAGGTGCTTTGCCATGAAATACAAAATACTTACCAACTCGACTTTTGGAAAGGTTCCGTCGTTTTTGCCATCCAACGCTTTCGAAAAAGTTGAGAGCGTTGTGGTAAGCGAAGATGGCGTTGAAATATTTGCTTTGGATTCTAAGAAAAGTGAAGAAGTGGAGAAAATACTTTCCAACTACCTTAAAGTACCGGTAAAAATTCATTCGTTCGATGCAAACGATAAGCTATCGCTTGTTAAAGAAAGTCTCATTGAAAAGGTAAGATTTTTGGAAGGCGTCTTAGATGGCATTAAAGTTGAAGATGGTGTTGTTAAACTTTTCGTTTCAAACGCCTTTGTAAAAGAAAGAATAAGCGTGAATGGCTCTAAGCGCGCAATAGATGAGTTGGTGGCCGAATTTTTTCCCGAGATGAAAGTTGAAGTTTTTTGCACCCGAAAAGTACCAGAAACGGTGCAAATACCGAAGATGTTATCAACGTCCAGGCGTGAAAAAGTCGAAAATCACTCTGTTAGCCATGTGAAAAGGAAGAAAAAAGTTAAAATTTCTTCAATTAAATCTCTCCAAGATTCCGTGAAAAATTGGATAGCCGGTGAAACGTTTGGAGTTGATTTTAGAAACGGAAAAACTCCGATCTTATCTTTCTCGTTAAAAGACGCTTCATCCGCGATTTCATGCAAAGCCTTTGGAAAGATCGCCACGGATTTTTCGAAGTCTTTACCAAAGTACGCGTTGATTTCGGGAAAGGTATCGGAAGATAAATTCAGCCATGAAAAAGTTTTTCTCGTCAATTCCATAGAAGAATGGGAGCCTGAGTTCAGAATGGACAACTCAGCTGAAAAGAGAGTTGAACTTCATTTGCACACCGTCATGTCCTCTATGGATGGGCTTGTTAACGTGGATGAATTGTTTGAAATCCTTAAGCGCTGGGGTCATAAAGCCGTTGCCGTGACGGATCATGGTGTCATACAATCGTTTCCCGCATTTGAAAAGGCCAGCAAAAAAACTGGGATAAAGGCTCTCTATGGAATGGAAGCTTACGTGGTGGACGATACCGGAGAGATATTGAGAAACGGAACGGACGCAAATGGCGAAATAAAAGATCAAAGTTTTACGGTTGTTGATTTCGAGACCACAGGTCTTAACGCCATAGACGATGAAATAATAGAAATAGGGGCCGTGAAGGTGGAAAAATTGAAGATCACGGAAAGCTTTCATTCACTTGTAAAGCCAACCAAGAAAGTATCAGACCGTTCTTTGGAAATAACGGGAATTTCTCTGAAAGAACTTGAAGACGCTCCCACAATTGAAGAAGTACTGCCAAAGCTTTTAGAATTCATTGGAAAAAGCGTTTTTGTCGCTCACAACGCGGATTTCGATTATCGTTTTTTGAGGGAAAGTGCGAAGAAACTTGATTTGAATGTGAACATTCCTTACATCGATACGCTTCAATTTTCGAAGGCGATGTTAAATCTTTCTGGATACGGGCTTGAAAAGGTTGTGAAGGCGCTTGGACTTGGGACCTTTAACCATCACCGAGCGCTTGATGATACCACGGTGACGGCGGAAGCTTTTTTAAAACTTATCGATATGGCGTATTCAAAGGGTATTCACACGTTAGAAAAACTAAACGATTTGTCGAAAAATGTCGATGTAAAGGCTTTGTACCCTTATCACATGACGATTCTCGTGAAGAACAGAGAAGGGCTTAAAAACTTGTACAAACTTGTGAGCAAGTCACATCTTGAGTACTTCAAGGGAAAGCCTCGAATTCCCAAGTCGTTGCTTGAAAAAAGAAGAAAAGGGCTGTTAATTGGCTCAGCCTGCACTGCGGGGGAACTCGCGGAAAACTTTTTTGGTGGGGCAAGCAAAGATGAGCTCATTCAAATAGCTTCTTTTTACGATTTCCTGGAAATCATGCCTTTGGATGTTTTGAGCGATGACAATTCGAGAGAGATAAGCAAAGAGCTTTTGAAAAAGTTCTACCTTGAGGTTTATTCGCTGGGAAAAGCCCTTTCTATACCCGTTGTGATGACCGGTGATGTGCACTTTTTAAATCCAGAAGACGCCAAAGTGAGATCAATATTGCAAGCGGCCCAGGATTACAAGAATTTCAATTCTCAAGGAGGACTTTATTTGAGAACTACCGATGAGATGCTTGAAGAAGCGAAAAAAATATTTGTTGATTCTGAGTTTTCAAATGATGCGGAAAGAATTTGTAATGAAGTGGTCATTGAAAACACAAACAAAATAGCGAATGAGATAGAAGAGATAAAAATAGTTGATTCGCAACTTCATCCGCCGAAAATAGAAAACGCTGAGGAAACGATAAGGAATCACGCTTACAGTGAGGCTAAGAGAAGGTATGGTGATCCGCTTCCAAAAGCCGTCGAGGAAAGACTTGAAAGGGAGCTGAATTCGATAATAGGTAATGGTTACGCCGTGCTTTATCTTATAGCGAAGCAGCTGGTTGAAAAGTCTAAATCAGATGGATACGTTGTAGGTTCAAGAGGATCAGTTGGCTCGTCCTTTGTTGCCACTATGTTGGGAATAACCGAGGTTAATCCTCTTCCTCCACATTACTACTGCCCGCATTGCCACTACTTCGAATTCGATTCATCTGTCGAATCCGGTTACGATTTACCGGAAAAAATTTGTCCGAAGTGTGGCGCAAAGTTGAAAGCAGATGGTCAAAACATACCGTTCGAGACCTTTATGGGTTTTCACGGTGATAAGGTGCCAGACATAGACCTTAATTTTTCTGGTGACTACCAATCTAAAGCCCATAAATTTATAGAAAGCGTCTTTGGCAAGCGCCACGTGTTCAGGGCGGGAACGATATCCACCATAGCCGAACGCACGGCGTACGGTTTCGTGAAAGGTTACATGGAGAAAAGTGGAGAAGCTTTGAACAAAGCGGAAATAGAGTATCTGGCTTCAAAACTTACCGGTGTAAAAAGAACAACCGGTCAGCATCCCGGTGGTCTCATGATCGTCCCAAAGGACATGGACATCCATACTTTTACACCTATACAAAGACCTGCCAACGATACGAAAAGCGACGTTACAACGACCCATTTTGATTATCATTCGATTCACGACACTCTGGTAAAACTCGATATACTCGGTCATGACGATCCCACGACGATGAGGATGTTAAAGGATTTAACTGGAATAGATCCGATGGAAATCCCTATGAACGATAAGGAAACCATGGGCATTTTCTCCTCCACAAAGCCTTTAGGCGTGAGTGGAAAAGAAATAGGTACTGAAGTTGGAACGTACGGCATACCTGAATTTGGAACAAGATTTGTGCGACAGATGCTAGTTGAAACTAAACCAAAGACTTTTGGGGATTTAGTGAGAATATCCGGACTTTCGCACGGTACAGATGTGTGGGCAAACAATGCTCAAAACTTGATCAATTCCAAAAAAGCGACTTTGGAAGAAGTTATAGCGTGCCGCGATGACATAATGAATTACTTGATTCGTAAGGGAGTGGAACCTTCATTATCGTTTAAGATAATGGAAAAGGTAAGAAAGGGGAAAAGTCTGGAAGCCGACGATCTAAAAGCTATGAAAGAACGTGGAGTGCCTTCTTGGTACATCGATTCTTGCAAGAAGATAAAGTATCTTTTTCCAAAAGCGCACGCTGTCGCGTATGTCAGTATGGCATTCAGGATAGCTTATTTCAAAGTGCACTATCCCCTTGCCTTCTACGCCACCTATCTCACGATAAAAGGCGGTGAGTTTGATATACGGATTGTTAAAGGTGGCTTGGAATGGGTGAATATGGAACTTCAAAGAATGGCAACAGAAGGTGTGTCTAACGTAAAAGACAAAGCGAGGCAAAGTGTGTTGGAGATATGCCGTGAGATGATGGTAAGAGGTTTTGGCTTTAAAAATGTTGATATTTTCAAATCGAGTTCTTCAAAATTCACCATTGAAGACGGGAATTTACGAGTACCGTTGAATAAAGTGCCCGGTCTTGGTGAGAAAGTGGCCGCTTCCATAGAGACGGAAAGGAAGAAGAAAATTTTTCGTTCTGTGGAAGATCTGAAAAGAAGAACACTTATCAACAAGACGCACCTTAAAATACTTCGCGAACTTGGAGCAATAAAAAACTTACCGGAAAACGATCAGATAACCTTGATGTAAAAGCGGGGAATTCCCCGCTTTTTTCACTTTTCGCTTCGCTTCATCATCTCACTCACTTTTTCTTTCACAACCATGAGAGCCCTGCAATCGTCTTCATTGTACTCTACTATCTTTTGAAGAAGCGCCTTATCTTTTTTGTTTTTCCATTCGGTAAGCTGCTTCATGGCTTCATAACCGTTGAAGTTTTCCACTCTCCAATTAAAACCTATACTCTTTGCCACGTCTTTTAAAGAGTAGAATCTTACCGGTACGACAAAATAGCGCTTTACCAGGTTGTACATGTCTTGAAAGCGTTTTAGAGTTCTATCAACGTTTTTGGAAGACATGAAAGCAAATTTTTCCATCACATTTCTGTCAAAAACATCGTAGTGGTAAATTGGAGTGCGCGGATGAACGTTTACAAAATTCAAAAAGTTTTCCCATTCCACTTTCCATTCGTTTTCAAGCAAAAGGAAGTACCTGTACGTAACTTCATTTTTTTCTTTTAAGAGAATGCCGAAGAGGTAGGTTTCGTCCGCGGCTTTTTCAACGTCAAAAAAGTACTCGTAATTTCTGTTGAAAATTTTCAAATCCTTATCTTTGTTATTCACCAAAAACCACTTTGATGTGTTAACTGACAGGGCTTGAAGCACTATTTTTTGCGCTTGTTGAACGTTTATCCCCATGTACTTAGCCAATAGCTTGGGGTCCGCTTTTGACACTTCGTTTATCGTTGAATATCCAGCTTTTTGGAGTGCTTTCTTCCTTCCCTCACCAATACCGTTTATCATTGATATGTCTCCTTCTTTTGAAGCAAATTCAACACATTCGGTATGGAAAGGACAATTTCTACACGCAAAAGAGAAAGTGGGATTGGGCGCTTTTTTCCTTGAAAGGATTTCCTTTATTTTAAGGAGTATTTGTTTTGCTTTATCAATGCGTGGATATACAATTTTTAAACCTTCTGGTGTTCTAAAAGAAATTGGAATCTCATTTTTGTTTAATGCCATGATGAAGGCCAAAAAAGAAGCTGAAATTTTATGCCTCTCACGAATTGTGGCAGAATGAACGTCCAGCACAACAAACTTTTGGCCATTCATTTCCACAAAGTCATCCGCTTTCGAAAAGAGCACCATACCTTCGTATTTGGCTTTAAAATAAAGTTTTTCATTTTTTTGGGATAAATCCCGCTGCCTCGCTTCTTTTTCCAGTAAAAAAGCTTTTCTATGACACGAGATAAAGCTTTTCAAAATTTCATCGTTGACTATTAACGTCTCAATCTCCTCCATAGGAAGCGTTCACTACAATTTTTTTCCCGTTTATTGTCATGTATTTTCCTTTGTTTAAGAATCGATTCAATCGAACTCCAGTCTGGTTTTTTCGTTCGCAAGTGTGGGAATAATGAGATCTTTCTGTTTATTTTCTCCTTCTGAATTCAAGTAGAACATTTCCAATTCAAATTTTACACTTTTAAAGGATTTTATTCAATTCTGAAAATTCGCATGCATACTTTTTACAAAGCATTAAACGGCATTTGTTGCTTTATCGTGCCAATATGTAGATCAAAGCCGAAATAAGAAGGCTGAAAGATGACCACGAAAGTATAAAGATGGTGTTATCAAACACAACAGCAAGCGCAAATACCGAAAGAAGAAGAAAATACACGAAGGCTGTGAATTTGACGCGCATTTTCAAAATTCTTACCCCTGTGTACACGTAAGACACAATTCCCAAAAGCACGAATACGATCTTTACCATCAACAAGGCAAATCACCACTTTTATTTGAAAAACGGGCATCTTTAGATGCCCGTTTTTGGAGCGAGCAACGGGATTCGAACCCGCGACACTCGGCTTGGAAGGCCGATGCTCTACCATCTGAGCTATGCCCGCACTGTCTTCGAGAAAGATTTTACCATAAAGAGTGAGTTTTGATCAAGCCCTCGAATTGACTCATAAAAAATCTACATGAAATCGAGTCGATGAGTCAAAATAAAAATCTACACGAAATCATGAGTGAATGACGGATAATCTTCTCAAACACCTTATCAATTTCAAAGTGGGTGAGAAGATGAAAGAGCTGAAAATGAATGAGAGAAAAAAGCTGGTGAATATCTTGCATAAGCGTTATGTGAGAGCATCTAAGAAGGATAAAACAAAGATATTGGATGAGTTCATTCAAACAACGGGTTATAATCGAAGTTACGCGGCTCATATTTTGAAAACGCATGTCGAAAGAGCAAAAACTAAGAGATTATCCAATCATAAGGCAGGAAGAAAGAAAATTTATACAAGGGATGTACTCGAAGCACTTGTATGGGTCTGGAAGATAATGGACTTTGCATGTGGAAAACGATTGAAATCTGCCATGAATGAAAGTGTGGATAATCTCGACAAGCATGGACATTTTCCCTTTACACGACAAGTAAAAGAGAAACTTCTCACTATGAGCGCTTCTACCATTGACAGAATGCTAAAGGATGAAAGAAAAAGGTTTAAGATAAAGGGTAGGTCTCACACGAAACCGCGGAGCCTCTTGAAGCAACAAATAAAGATAAAGACATTCTCACAATGGTCTGATTCAAAGGTAGGCTTTTTTCAAGTGGACCTGGTTGGACATGATGGCGGAGATGCAAAAGGAGATTTTTGTTACAGCTTAGATATGGTGGATGTAGCGAGTGGATGGGATGAAATAGTAGCGATAAAGAACAAAGCGCAAATCTGGACTGTTCAAGCGATTGACGTTATACGTAAGAGATTGCCGTTTGAAATGCTTGGCATAAATTCAGACAACGGTTCTGAATTCATAAACGCACATCTTTTGAAGTATTGTGAATCTCACAAGATTGATTTCACACGCTCACGTAAATACAAAAAGAATGACAACTCTCATGTTGAACAAAAGAATTGGTCTGTAGTCAGGAGAAATGTTGGATATCTTAGATATGACACTCAAGAAGAATTGGAGCTGTTGAACAAATTGTATGGATACTTAAGACTCTATAACAATCACTTCCAAGCTTCGATGAAATTGATTGAAAAAGTGAGAGACTCAAGCAAAGTGATAAAACGCTACGACAAAGCCACCACCCCATATGAAAGAGTCTTGAATTCCAAAGATGTGTCTCAAGAGAAAAAAGAAGCTCTCAGAGCAATCCATGAAAAACTGGATTTATACGACTTAAAACGTAAGATAGTTAAATGCTCAAACGAGCTTCTCGAGATTCATGAAAAAAAGAAAACAGAAAGGAGGCGTCCCGATTCCGTCAAATCCAAATGTAGATTTTATTTTGAGGCATCACGGCCCTCAATCATGATTTTAAAAAGTTCCCTTTGATTCTAACAACATGGTAACCGGACCATCGTTCAAAAGAGAGACTTTCATGTCCGCTTGAAAAATTCCCTTTTCCACTTTTATGGAATACTTCTTTTTCAAAATTTCGCAAAAAGTCTCGTACATTTCCTTGGCCTTTTTGGGATCCGCCGCAAATGTGAAAGATGGCCTTCTTCCCCTTCTACAATCCCCGTAAAGTGTAAACTGCGACACAACTAAGAGTTGCCCGCCTACGTCTAAAAGGGATTTGTTCATTTTTTCGTTTTCATCTTCGAATATTCTCAAGTTTGGTATTTTGTTTGTCATCCATTCGAGATCTTTTTGATCATCGTCTTTTCCAACTCCCAAAAATACCAACAAGCCTTTTTCTATTTTTCCAACTATTTCTTCTTCAACTTCAACTTTTGCCCATTTAACCCTTTGTACTACCGCCCTCATTATTGCCTCCTCTTTGTCTATGGACTTCCAAAACACCCTTTTCTTTTTTCACATGCGAAATAACATCTTTTAATTGTTTAAGATCGGATACGTTTACGATTATGGAAACGTGAGCTATTCCGACGTCATCTACCCAGGAATTTATACCGGCAAGTTGAACGTGTTTTTCTCTTATGCGATTTATTATATCTCCAAGAAGTCCTTCACGATCGTAAGCTTTAAGTGCTATCCCGACGCTGAAAAGCTCACCTGATTCCATACCCCACGAGACTTTTACAAGTCTACTCTTGTCAAAATTCTTCAGGTTTTTACAGTCGGCAGTGTGAATGCTTATTCCATGATTTCTAGTAACCACTCCAACGATCGGATCACCTGGAACGGGGTTACAACATTTGGCAAGATGAAATTCTATTCCATCTAAATCTTCTATGAAGATTTCCCTTCCGTGCGTTTTTGGTGGAGATTGAGTGAAATTTTCCTTTGTCTTTTTTTCTTCTAAAAGGCTTTCAACACTTACAGAAGTTATAGCGCCTTCTCCAAGTCTTAACTTGAACTCCCTTTCGTTTTCTATATGGTGATTTTCGAAGTAACGCTTCACCTTTTCACTTTTAAAAAAGTCTTCAAGGGAAATACGGTACTTTTTCAGTACTTCTCTGAGAATTTCTTGTCCACGCGAAACGTACTCTTCTGAGTATTTGTCCCTCAAGAATTTTTTTATTTTCGCCTTAGTTCTTGAACTCTCGGCATATCTCAACCAATCTAAACTTGGACCAGAACTGTTTTTGTCAACTAATATTCGTACTCTATCGCCGTTTTTCAGCTTGTAGCCTATTGGTACCATCTTTCCGTTTACTATTGCCCCTGTGTAATGGTTTCCTATTTCTGTATGTATGGAATAAGCGAAATCAATTGGTGTGGATCCTTTTGGAAGGCTCTTCACTTCTCCTTCGGGAGTGAAAACGAAAACGTCATCTAGTTGAAGCTCTTTTGTGAGTTCTTCCCAATTTGTGAGGCCCTTAACGTAATTTTTTTGCCATTCAAGAAGCCTTTCTATCCATTCACTGTTCTTCACATTTCCTTCTTTGTATTTCCAATGTGCCGCCATTCCATATTCGGCTTCTTTGTGCATTTTTTCGTCTCTTATTTGAATTTCCAGAACTTCTCCCTTTTCGGTTACTGTGCTGGTATGAAGCGAACGGTAGCCATTTGATTTTGGAGAAGCAATGTAATCTTTGAACCTTCCCGGAATGGGTCTCCATAAACTGTGCACCACTCCAAGGGCCGCATAGCACGTTGGAATATCTTTCGTGATTACCCTTAAAGCGAAAAGATCGTAAACTTCACTGAATTCTTTGTTTTTATTCTTCATCTTTCTCCAGATGCTGTAAAAATGTTTTGCACGTCCGTTCACTTCAACAAAATCAACTTTATTTCTTTTTAAAGCGCTTTCAAGTTTATCCTTATAGTAGGCTATTTCTTCTGCCCTTTGATTTATTTTCTTGTCTATGAGCTCCTTTATTTTTTTGTACTCTTGAGGATAAACGTACTTAAAAGAAAGATCTTCTAATTCGCTTTTGATCGTGTATATGCCTAGTCTATTGGCTATTGGCGCGTAAATTTCTAAAGTTTGCTTAGCCTTTTCCTTTCTTCTCTTTTCATTTCCAAATGTTTTTAGAGTTCGCATATTGTGAAGCCTATCGGCGAGTTTTACAATAACTACCCGGACGTCTTGTGCCATTGCGAATATCATCTTTCTTATCGTTTCTATTTCTGAAAACTTCACGTCTTCTTTTTCCAGAGATTGAATTTTGGTGAGGCCATCAACGATCAATTCAACTTCGTTTCCAAATTTTTCTTTTATTTCTTCAAGGCTAACATCCGTGTCTTCCACTACGTCGTGTAGTAACGCCCCACAGATAGTTTGAGGGTCCATACCAAGGTCGAAAACGATCTTAGCAACACTCACTGGATGACAAATATAAGGTTCACCACTATCACGTTTTTGACCTTCGTGGGCTCTTTTTGCAAATTCATACGCTTTTTGAACAATTTTCGCGGACTCTTCTCCGCGATCTTTTCTTATTGAATCTACGATTTCTTCGATGATTTTTTCGTATTCTACCAAGTGCACACCTCTTTCAGAATTCGTTGTTGAGGTTTTCTTGTTTTAGAGCCTGTGCTTCTTTTTCAGATATGTAAATGTTTGGTATCCACAGCATGTAAAAGAAAGCCGCAAAGTACTCGCCAACGTAAGGTATCAGAAGAAAAAGGGTGATTATTATCAAAGAAACGAGAGTGTGTATAACGTGCGCATCTTCCAGGATGAATTTCATGTTTTCTTTAAAGCCATTCAGAGCATTGCTATCATTTTTAACGACCGAATACGTTGGGATGTAAAGCAGAAAAAAGAGGATAAACATTCCTGGAACGAAGTACAATGAAAAGCCGGCCACAGTGAAAAAAGCCATAAATGTGCAAAAAACGAACAAGTTAGTAAAGGATTTTGAAAACACTTTTTCGTAGTTGAGATCTTCGTATTTCATCAAGAGTGCTGTCCAACCTGAGATGGAAAAAATAATGGCCCATTTCAAAACGTTAAAAGCAAAAGGTAGCCACACCATTCCACTTATTTTTAAAATAACCACGTATTCGAAGATGACAAGATTGAATAATAAGATCGCCCCTATTCCAAAGAGGGCGGGAACCACAACGGAGGGCTTTTTCTTTACAACAGAAAAAATATTTCCGAAACCGTCTAACAAATCCAATTTGTACACCCCCATTTTGAAAAAACACTGTTAAATGTATTTTACCACAAGCAAGCTTTTCTCCCATTTTTAGTTGTATAATGTTAAAAGAGGTATTTTTGAAACGAACTACTGCGAAGAAGAGTAAAAAATAAGAGGTGAATTTATGGAAATAGAAAGGGAAGAAGATGTAAATACGAAAGTAGAAAAGGTAAGAAATTACATGTTAGAAAGAGGCGCCAAAGGAGCCGTTGTGAGTGGTATAGAAAACTTTGCTTGGATTACTTCCGGAGGGCGATCTTACATAGCTTTGTCGGATGATGAAGGAAGCGCCGTTGTTTTCTTGACAAAAGAAGAATCTTACGTTATCACAAAAAACATCGAAAGAGAAAGAATGAAAAGGGAAGAGCTTACTTCTAATTTCACGGTTGTGGAATTTCCGTGGTACACGAAGATTGACGATATGGTAAAGAAACTTTCAGATGGAAATGAAATTCTTTACGAAGACGAACCTAACTTCAAAAATTTTCTCTTTCATTCAAGGCTTAAATTAAGCGAATACGAGCAGAAAAGGTACAAAATAGTTGGCTTAAAAAGTGCCCGAGCGTTGGAAAATGCGATGAGAACTTTTTCTCCGGATATGACGGAATTGGAGGCCAAGTCGCTAATAGAAAGGGAACTTTCACGAGAAGGGCTGGACACGCTCTTGGTATTGGTTTTTGGAGATGAAAGCAGGAGGCTTTACAGGCATAACCTACCGCGTGAGGTAAAGCTTGGCGATAGATGTATAGCGTCTGTCTGTGCCAAAATGTTTGGCCTGGTGATTTCAACAACACGGACTATAGAATTCAAAAGAGATGAAAAATTTGAAGATCAGCATAAAATTAATGCCCTTATAGACGCCAAAATCATAAACTCTTCTTTTGAAAAATCTCTGATTTCTCAGATTTTCTTTGATATAGAAAATATATACGATTTTCACGGCTACCCACAAGAATGGCAGCTTCACCATCAGGGTGGGGTAACGGGATACAGAACACGAGAATTCGTCGCCATTCCTCACTTTCCATTTCAAATAGAAGACGGAATGGCATTGGCATGGAATCCAACTATAACTGGCACCAAATCGGAGGATACTTACATTCGAACTGCCAATGGTATGGAGCTGATAAGCCTCAACGATGATGGAAGATGGCCGTACTTGGAATTTGAGATAAATGGAAGAAAATACAGGCGTCCAGATATTCTTAAGATGTAGCCTCTTGAGCTAATTTTTTTAAAGTTTCAAGAGTTTTTTCAAATGGAGCTGGATCGTCTACAGCTTGCTTGAGGAACTCTTCTATTTTGTCGTGCATTTCTATTGAGCGATCTATCTTTGGATCAGTACCCTTTTTATAAGCTCCAACGCTTATCATGTCTTTAACCGAGTTGTAAGTTGACATGATATCTCGTAGTGCCATTGCACTTTGTACAATTTCTCTATCCATCACTGATGGCATAACCCTGCTAACGCTTTTCAAAATGTCTATGGCTGGATAATGGTTCGCATTTGCCAATTCACGCGTTAAAACTATGTGACCATCTAATATTCCTCTCGCGGTGTCGCTTATGGGTTCGTTTATATCGTCTCCTTCCACTAAAACTGTGTATATGCCAGTTATGGATCCTTTATCTGAATTTCCCGCCCTTTCTAATATTTTTGGAAAAAGCGCAAAAACACTTGGGGTGTACCCACGTGTCGCAGGAGGCTCACCGATGGCCAGGCCAACCTCTCTTTGAGCGAGCGCAAATCTCGTTAAGGAGTCTACCATTAGAAGCACATCTTTACCCTGATCTCTAAAGTATTCCGCTATGGCCGTCGCGGTGAAGATGGCCTTTACCCTTACGAGCGCTGGCTTATCACTTGTTGCCACAACGACAACAGAACGTTCTATTCCGCTTCCCAGATCTCTTTCTATGAATTCCCTTACCTCTCTTCCCCTTTCTCCAACAAGGCAGATGACGTTTACGTCAGATTTGGCGTTTCTTGCGATCATACCCATAAGCGTTGATTTTCCAACACCACTTCCTGAAAATATTCCTATTCTTTGACCTTTTCCTATTGTCAAAAAGGCGTCTATTGCTCTTACACCAACAGGGAGAGGTGTTTTTATCATCTTTCTTTTTATGGGATTTGGGGGAGAAGCGTTGAGTGGGTAAGATTTTGATAAAGGCAAAGGCTCCCCATCCATAGGATTTCCAAGACCGTCTATTACCCTTGTTAAAATTTCATTTCCAACAGGCACGGACAATCTTTCACCGGTGGCACGTATTGGAGCACCAATGGAAAGCCCTTCCGTATCGCTTAAAGGCATCAGTATAACTTTGTTTTCTTTGAATCCAACTATTTCCGCCAGCACTTTACCGTATGGAGATTCTATTTCGCACAATTCCCCCAATGGTGCGTTTGGACCTATAGATTCAATAGTCAAGCCAACCACTTTATCTATGCGCCCCATTACACTCCAAAGAGCCCCTTTTTCTACATCCCCTTTGATTTTGTTCAGCACATTCTTGATATTTTCTATGCTTTTCATTTTCTTACTCTCCTCATTCAACTTTTCGGCTTGCTCATTATATTTCCTTTATTCCAGGCACCAGGTACATGAAAAGTGAACCGAATGTTACCATGATGCCAAGGGAAAGGAATATTATGGAGTTAGCCAAAATCGCCGATGCCCATCCGATCAATGCGAGGGATACCGGTTGCAAAACGGTTCCAGCCGTCGTCAAGACGCTGAAAACTCTCCCACGTTTTTCGTCTGGAATGATTCTTTGCAAAACGACCATGAAAAGCACATCCGAAATTGAAACGTTAACACCTATTATCAATGATAACACCAAAAAGATCACGAAGTTCGAGGCAAACCCCATAATTGAAAAAAGCAATCCCGCCGCAAGCATGTTTAAAATTATCACGTTATGCTTCTTTTTCAGTTCTGGAAGAATCGAAAGCAATCCAGCTCCAATTATCATTCCCAGTGCGAATGCACTGACAACATATCCAAGTTCCAACGCGCCAAGATGGTAAACGACCTTAACCTGTTTTGCTATAAGGATATCGACCGGTGCAAAAGCAAAGCTCAAGAGCGATGCTATTATCATGGTCCAAAATATCATCTTTTTGGCATATGTGAATTTCAGCACCTCTTTAAAATCACGCAAGAAAGACTTTGCCCTTTTACTTTTTCTATGCTTTTGCCTAAAATCTATGAACATTTCTGTTATTGCTGAGATGAGAAATGATACACCATTTAGGGAAAACACGAAAAATGTGCCCATAAATCCTACCAAAACGCCGCCAATTGCCGGGCCTATTATTTGGGCAAACTGCATGCCAGTTTGAAACAAACTGTTAGCTTTTGTTAAATGCTTATCGGGAACTATGTTTGGAATTGTGGCCTGCAGTGATGGTCTAAAAAATGCGGCTCCAATTCCCATTAGAGCGGATATGAAATATATCCAAAAAGTTGTCAATTGATTTGTATACGCAAGGTACGCCATCCATAATATCAAAACCCCCCGTAATGCATCGGCCAACACCACAATGGCCTTTCTGCTTATTCTATCGACAAGAACTCCCGCAAATGGCCCAATCGCTGCCACTGGAATCATGTTAGAAGCGAACATCCAACCTATAACGATGCCCGATTGGTTGGAAGGAAACTTCTCCATAATCCACCACATCAGGGCAATGTACTGGATGGAATTTCCGGTGGCGGAAACCATTTGCCCAAGCCATAAGAGCACGTAATTTTTGTTAAATAGTTTTTGAGACATTTCTTTTTTATTTTCTTCATCCTCAATCATTTGTTGCCCCTGTACTTTTCAATTTTGCTAAAAGCGTATTCTTTCTCTTCTTTTAAAAAGCATGTGAAATCCTATTGCTATAGCGTAAGAGGCTATAAAAGCCATAAAGAGCTGTCCAAACGTCATACTTATGAAAAAGAGCTTGATGATTATGAATATGGAAAATAGAACGCTCCCTATCCCCACTAAGTTACCGTTTATCAATTCCCTGATTCCTTCAATTGTAAACACGATCGCAAAAAATATTCCTACTAATATGCCAAAGGTTACGCTCATCATTCCAAAAATAGAGAGAAAGCCAAGTATTCCTATTAAAATCAAGAATATTGGAAATGCTTTCATCTTTGAATTTCCTCACTTTCCTTCAAAAATTCTTCTATTTCTTCCTTTGAATATCCCATCGTTTCCATAAGTTCCATAATTTCCTCTGTCGTAGCCTTCTTCTTTTTCATAATATCACGAAGTGTCGACTTTATATCATTATCAGTGCTGGAGTCGAAGTTAAATTCTTTATCATCTTTAAAATTCACTTTTAAATCTCCAGAAACGCTTTTGAATTTCAGAAACGAATCTGGATTTTTTCCTATGTTGAAATCTATATTTTTAGCTTTTCCCTTAAACGTTCGTCCATTCACGTTTATATCACCACTTACGGTTGAAAATTCCACGTGGAGCTTTGGTTGTAAAGCGTAGTAAAGATGTACATCTCCAGAGATGGTCTTTACGTTTAAATTTTTTATGTCGGGAAGAATTTCCATCATCTTCACGTCTCCAGATGTTGAATGAATGAAGCCTTCAAGAAAGTGAACGTTTCTTAAGAATACGTCTCCAGAAATTGAGCGGATTTCAATTCTTTTTGCTTGTGATAACCCTTCTACCTTCACATCTCCGCTTGTGAGTTTTGCTTTCATTTCGTGACAGAATACATTTTTTGCGTTAAAGTCTCCAGAAATGGTCGTTATCTCCATTTTTTTAAAGGATGTTTTATTCATGTGTATATCACCGGAAGTGCTTTTCGCGTTCAAAGCGATTTCCTTTGGAACTTTTACCGTCGCTTTTAAAGCTTTAAGTGAAGTGAATGACGTTCCAAAAAACGAAATTGAAAACGCTTTTTTCTTCAAAAAGAAAACGTCTACCGTGTTACCGTGATTTTCCACTACTGGTTCGTATTCTTCCACTTCGTCTTTAAATCCCGATAACTCTACGTCTATTTCCAATACGTTTTCATCCCAGGAAAGAAAATTCATATCTGTGGAGACGGAGTGAAAAATTATCTCTTTCACGTTGGGCAAGCTTTTAAAGCGAAAATTCTTACTCATCTTCATTCTTTTTCATCCTCCTTAACATGGAAATCGCTTCACTTGCACTTATTTCTCCACTTTTCAATTTTTCCAACACTTCTCGTTCATCAATTTTATCTTCTTTTACGTCATATCCTAAAGCTTTAACGATTTCGTCAAGACGGTTCCTTGCCGTTGGATAGGATATTCCCAATTCTTTTTGTACTTCACTTAAATTCCCACGATTTTTTAGGAATACTTTAACAAAATTCATTTGCTCTTTTGAAAGGCTAAAAAGTTCGTCTATCTCAAACTTTCCGGTAACTCCTGTGCCACATACGGGACACTTCAAGGCCACCACATCCATTTTATGTCCACATGAAGGGCAACGGGATACAAATGCCATTCGATCACCTCCTGACTGATTCTCTAAAAAATCAAATTTATTCTTCACTTTATCAAAAATTTTTATTTATAGTTTAATTTTTTTGAATTATATATCAATAAAATTGAATTGTCAAGAAGAATTTCTTGCAAAATTTTTTGTTTAAAAGCATATTTAGATGTAAAATTGAATCGAAGTGTGTAAGAGCGATAACCACAAACGCATATGGCAGTTTTTAAAAAATTTTACGTTTGTTTGCAAGATAAGAAATTCACCATTTTGAAAAGCGTATGAAAAATCAAGCATATATCATATATATGCAAAATACATAAAATTTTTGGAGGTGTTTTTATGAAGATCATGCTCGCAACGAGCGAACCAACTTTGGAAAGCGCAATAGCGGATAGATTTGCAAGGGCCCCCTATTTTTTGATTTACGATACGGAAAGCAAAAAATTTGAGCCCATAAGCAACGATGCTGATATGGCGCATGGTATGGGGCCTAAGGCAGTTCAAATTGCCATAGACAACGGTGCCGAAGTTTTGATATCCGCTTTGCCGGGCGGAAACGCTATGGAAGCCTTGAAAAGCGCTGAAATAGCCGTGTACGATGGAAGAGGCTTAAAAGCATCAGAAGCTATAGAAAAATTTGAAAGTGGAGAATTGAAAAGAGTATGAGGAAAATAGCTGTCCTGTCTGGAAAAGGTGGAACCGGAAAAACAACTGTCGCGACGAATTTGGCTTATTCCCTTCACAAAGTGGGAAAGAAAGTTCAGCTTTTGGATGCGGATGCAGAAGAGCCAAACTCTCATATCTTCTTTGAAATTGAGTACACTCAAGAAGAATCTGTCAACATCTTGATTCCAAAAATTGATAGGAATGTATGCACTCATTGTGGTGCATGTGCCAAAGCGTGCGAGTTCTCGGCTATAAGTGTTTCACCAAAACATATAATGGTATTTGAATACCTGTGTCACGGTTGTGGAGTTTGCTCCATGGTATGCCCTGTCAACGCTATTTCAGAAGAGCCAAAACCAATAGGAAAAATAAAACTTGGCAAGACAAAAGATGGAATTTCGTTTGGCGAAGGAATACTTAACATAGGGGAACCCTCAGCGGTAAGAATAATAAGACAGATGAAAAAGCATATGGATGAAAACGCCGATGTAATCGTTATAGATTCTCCTCCAGGCACGTCGTGCCCGGTGGTTGAAACATTGCAAGATATGGATTTTGCACTCTTGGTTACCGAGCCAACACCCTTTGGACTACACGATTTACAGCTCTCCGTGAACGCGATAAAGGATTTGAATATTCCAATGGGAGTAATCGTAAACAGATACGATGGCGTTTACACCGAAGTTGAAAAATACCTTGAGAGCGAAAACATTCCTCTTATGATGAAAATACCTTACGATGTAGAAATAGCGAGAAGCTATTCGAATGGTAAGCTTTTTTCAAAGGACAAAGATGAATATGTGGAAAAATTCATCGACTTGTACGAGAAAGTCGAGGCGAACGTCAAATGTTGAAACAAATAGCAATAGTAAGTGGAAAAGGTGGAACTGGAAAAACAACGCTGTCGGCCTCATTTTCTTATCTAGCCGATTCAAGGGTAATGGCCGATTGCGATGTTGATGCCCCAAATCTCCATATAATTTTGAAACCCAAAATAAAAGAAACTCAGCAATATATAGGATCGAAAAAAGCCGTTTTAGATCAGGATAAATGTACAAAATGTGGAATATGTCAAGAAACGTGCAGGTTTGAAGCGATAGGATTTGATGGAGAAAAGTATTTTGTAAAAGAATACGCGTGTGAAGGATGCAACGCCTGCGTTATGAAGTGCCCGACTGGCGCTTTGAGGCTTGAAGACAGCCTGAGCGGAGAATATTACTCTTCCCAAACTGAAAAAGGACCTATGATCCACGCACTTTTGAGGCCCGGCGAAGAAACAACGGGAGGGCTTATAGCGGAAGTGAGGAAAAAGGCTGTAAGCGTGGCACATGAAGAAGATATCCATCTCATCATCATAGATGGTGCTCCAGGTATAGGGTGCCCTGCAACGTCTTCTATAACTTCCACAAGTTACGTCGTTATCGTCGCCGAACCAACGATGAGTGGTCTGCACGATTTAAAGCGTATCGTTAAAACCGTTGAACATTTCAGAATACCAATGGGAATTGTGATAAACAAATACGATATCAACGAAGAACAAACACGACAAATAGAAAAGTACTGTGAAGAGAACTCGTTGGAAATACTTGGGAAGATACCTTACGATACGATAGTAAAAACCGCCACCGAACAGGCTAAACCCGTTATTTCGTACGATTGCCCTTCAGCAAATGAAATAAAGAAAATATGGAACAAGGTTGAAAATAAAGTGATGAAAGGGTGATGAGATATGCCATGGGTTAGAGAAGATTTATGCAAAGGCTGCGGCGTATGTGTGAATGTGTGCCCAGTAGATGGAGCCATAAAAATGGTAAATGGAAAGGCTCAAATAAACAACTCCATATGTACCAGATGTGGCAAATGTATGGAAGCATGCCCTACCAATGCCATACGCCCGAACTCTGAAAATCCTTCCTTACGTGGTATGGGAGGAGGACGCGGAATGAGCGGAATGGGTAGAGGAATGGGGCGTGGACAGGGCCGTGGCATGGGACGTGGCCGTGGTTTTGGAAAAGGCGATTGGTGATGGAATACAAGCACGTTTACGGCCCTGTTCCATCTAGAAGGTTGGGAAAGTCTTTGGGGGTAAGTCCAATACCCTCAAAGACTTGTAATTATTCGTGTGTGTACTGCCAGCTTGGAAGAACCGATCACATGACAAACCTTCGTCAAGATTTTTACGATCCGCAAGAAATACTAAACGAGATCTTAGATGCGGTTAAAAACAATCCCAACGGTATAGACTACGTGACCTTTGTCGGCGAAGGAGAACCGACTCTTTGCAAATCATTGGATTATCTCATAAGAGAGACGAAGCTAAGAACAAAGCTTCCGGTTGCAGTTATCACAAATGGATCTCTTTTGTACATGGAAGACGTGAGAAATGATTTAAAAGATGCTGACGTTGTGTTGCCTTCTTTGGATGCGGACGATGAAGAAACGTTCAAAAAGATAAACAGACCGCAGGGAGAAATAGATTTTAATAAAATGGTGGAAGGCTTAAAAGTTTTCTCAAAAGTTCGGAATGGACAGTTGTGGGTTGAAGTGATGCTTGTGAAAGGCATAAACGATGGTGAAAAACATCTTAAAGGGATTGCGGGAATTCTAAAAGAAATTAATCCAGATCGTGTTTACGTCAATGTCCCAATTCGACCACCTGCGGAAAAATGGGTGGAAATTCCAGATGAAGAATCTCTTTTAAAAGCTCACGAGATCCTTCACAGCTACGTTATAAGTGGTTACGAAGAAGGAGAATTCCATATAGACGATCCAAGCAAGCTTTACGATGAGATAATCAAAATCTGCGAACGCCATCCAATGAGAGAAGAACAGATCAAAGAGCTGGCGAAGAAGTTTGGCTTCTCTGAGGAAGAGATGATTTTAAAAGTCAAAAACAATCCAGCAGTTAAAATCATAGTGTACCATGGAAAGCGTTTTTTTCTTGTAAAATCCAAGCAAGAGTAAGACGTTGATTTATAATAAATGCACGTAAAAAATGGCTTCCTTGTGAGGAAGCCATTTTCGTATTTTTGGCGATTCGGTTTACAATCCAAGCCCAACGGTGTACATTCTCGTATCGTCTCCCCAGCCGGCGTGATATCCATTATTCAAAACGTATGTGCCCGCGTAAAGGCTTAAAAAGCCTAAATTCAACTTCACACCTCCGCTAAACCATCCTGCTGAAAGACCCGCGTAAAGATTTAAGAAATTCCATGGTGTGTACTTCGTTCCTACGTGTATTCTTCTGAAGATGGAATATTCTCCGTTGAAAAGCTTTTCGAAGTCCAAACCGATTGAGAATTTTTTTGTCACGTATCCTATCCCAACGCGTACATCTGGAGTTTGGGAATTCAAAAGATCGTGCCATAATCCTCCGAAAATGAATCCTTTCAGCGAAATTTTCACGCCTAAATCCACGTTTGAAGTGGCTTCGTAGTCTAAATTTGGATCGAACGTTGAAGAATTAACCATTAAACTCGAAAGATTGTCTATGGAATATATGGCGGGCATTACGTAACCATATCGGTAAGTTCCTCCCACGGACAGTTTTGCTTTCGACACGTTAAAAGCAAGAGCTCCACTTAACTGTGCGTAGGCGGCCGCCTTTGCATGCAACGTTATGAATGGAACCAGGTCGCTTGAAATAAACGAATGGGCGTAGGCCTGACCTATTGCTGAAAGCATCAACGCGAAGTTCTTACCTTCATATCCGAGATAGGAACTGCTCTTCACGACTGCGTTATCACTTTCTCCCACAAGCGCTTTTAAGTAATTGTTTAAAAAGTACGTGCTTATTTTCAAATTATCGTTGCTGTTGAGCACGGCTTTTATTTCATCTATGTGCGTTAAAGCTTTTACAGTTGCCGAAGCGATTCCACTGCTCATATCCACGTCCGCATTTGGAAGCTTTAGTGTCCATCCGCTTCCATTTGCGAGTCCCGCTGGATTGTAATACAACGAATTCGCATCGTTTGCTATGCCGGTAAAGGTTTCCCCCATACATAGCGTTTCAAAGGAGTTATAGAAACTCAAATCAAACGCGAAGGCAAAGACCGATACAAGACTTATCAATGCGATTACAAACAGTGTTTTACCCATTTTTTCCACTTCCCGTAAACAATGAATTCATAAAGTTTAAAAAATCGCCAACGGTTTTAAAAGAAGACAGCTTTTGCGCATTCATTTCGCTTTGAATTTTTTCAAGGTAATTCAAGAAATTTTCCCCTTCTTCTTTGCCGTTGATGAAATTTTGAGGGAGATGATTCAAGGCGTCTTCAAAGCTTGAAACGGCCTGGGAAAATTTTTCCATGACTTTTTCACACAACGCTCGATTTTCGTAAGTTGAAAGTTGTAATTTCAATACGTCATTCCAGTCCACGTCATTCGGATTTTTAAACTCATTTTTATTTTGATCCCATACATACTTGAATATTTCGTCTTGCTTTGTCAAAACTCCATCTCCGTTTGAATCGAATAAAGCTGTTGATGAATAAAGTGCATCGTACAATATGGTGGCGACATCCCAATTGAAGGCATCGTTTCCGCCATAAACAGCCACCAACGAGGTGAGTTCGCTCATTAGATTCATGGTTGGCATATCCTTTGTTATGGACAACAACATTAGTACCGTTTGCGATAGCTGCGTTGAAGAAGGCGTGTCTGTGAAAAGTGCACCGCTTTTTTCCTTAAAAGTTGAACTTTGAGAAGTGGAATTCAAAACATTCAAAACGTTACTTATGACGTCTGAAAGCTCGATCTTTTTCACTTTTGCAACGGACCTCACCATTGCAATGGCGGCGTCCTTAATTGCCGCCCCTTCAGTGCTTGATTTGGATATTTTGCCGTTTAGTATGTCATCTTTTACCTTTTTCACGCTTGAAGCAACGTTGTCGATAACCTTTTGAGATTGCGTAGAGGTGGCAGAAGTGGTGAGGGCTTTGTACAGATCAGGAGCTTTGGTCGATGAACTTGCAACTGTCGTTATAACCTGAGTTGAAAGATCAACCGCGCTCTGCGCATCACCATTTTGCGCGGCGTCAAGGGCGCTTTTGGCAGTACTTGATAAATTGCTTGGTTTATCAAGAGGTTTGAAGACGTTGTAAGTTAGAAGTGTGCACGAAGACAACGCCACTGCGATTGCCAATGCGGTAATCGTCAGGATAACTCTTTTTTTCATATTTCATTCCCCCTTTCTTAAATTTTAATCAACTAAAATGTGCCGAAAATTCGCTCTTTCTATATCAATCATGAAAGCAAACGCGTTTCGTCTTCAGAAATTTGGGGAATAACGCGTGGATGTTCACCGTTTTTTCTCTTTTGAGTGAGCTCTTCAATGGTTTGAGCATTTTTGTTTAACGCTTCAAAGGTTTTCTCAATATCTTCTATTTTTGAAACGACGGGCTGAACTTTGGTTTTATCTCGCAAATTCAGAAAATTGGGGCTCGACACGCCACCAACGAACACTTCACACTCTCCAACTATGCTTAAAATGTGCTGCATTTTCTTTTGATCGCCATGTTTTTTCTCTTCAAATGGCACGTTTTTCTTCTTTTCCACCAATTTGTAGTCCTTTCCATCCCATTCGTAGATCATAAAAAGATCCGCATCTCCCATATGCCCTTTGTAAATGTTTTTTTCATCCTTTGTTGGAATACAAACTTTTAATTTCTCCATTTTTTCTTCTCCCTTCTTCTGTTTTTTTAATTTCAAGGAGATTATATCACTCGTTCTTGCCTTAAAATCTAAAAAGAGATATACTTTCAAAAATGGAGGTGAGGGAATTGTTGGATATAAAGCTCATAAGAAATGATCCGGAAAGGGTAAAAGAGCTGTTGAAAAGGAGAAAGGTAAAGCCTGAAGAAATAGATGAAGTCTTGGAACTCGATAAAAAGATAAGAGAGCTTACCACAACGCTGAATTCATCACGAGCGGAGAGAAATTCCATCTCGAAAGAAGTGGCAAAGTTTAAAGCTGCAAAGGATGAGGAAGGCGCAAAACGCATTTTGGAAAGGGGAAAAGAGCTTTCAAAGGAGATAAAAGCAGATGAAACGGAACTTTCAAAATTGCAAAAAGAATTAAAGGATAGGCTTTTAAACATTCCAAATCTTCCCTTTGAAAAGGTACCCGTTGGAAAAGATGAAACCGAAAATGTGGAAATAAGAAAATGGGGAGAGCCAAGAAAATTTGACTTTGAGCCTAAAGCCCATTGGGAGCTTGGACCTCAAAGGAATCTGTTGGATTTTGAAAGAGCTTCGAAATTATCCGGTTCACGCTTCACGATTCTTTACAAAGAAGCGGCGCAAATGGAAAGGGCATTGATATCTTTCATGTTGGACTTACATACCACAAAACACGGTTATACTGAGGTAATGCCTCCACATATGGTAAGCCGTGAAACGATGATAAACACTGGAAAATTGCCAAAGTTTGAAGAGGAATCCTATTCCACTACCCTCGATGATCTTTTCCTCATTCCCACAGCTGAAGTTCCCCTTTCGGCTTTGCACACAAACGAGATAATAGATGAAAAAAATCTTCCTCTTAAGTATGTGGCTTACACCCCGTGTTACAGAAGAGAAGCTGGAAGTTACGGTAAGGACGTCAAAGGCATGATCCGCCAACATCAATTTGACAAAGTGGAACTTGTCATGTACACGCGCCCGGAAGAATCTTATGAGGCTTTGGAAGCGCTTACGCACGATGCAGAAGAGGTTTTGCAGTATCTAAAACTTCCCTACAGGGTTATAGAACTGTGTACAGGTGATCTGGGATTTGTAGCGTCAAGAACGTACGATATCGAGGTATGGTTGCCTTCTTACAACAATTACAAGGAAATTTCTTCTTGTAGTAATGTAACGGATTATCAAGCTAGAAGGGCAAATGAAAGATACAGAAAATCCGATAACACCCTTGATTTCGTGCACACTTTGAACGGTTCAGGGTTGGCCGTTGGAAGAACACTCGTGGCGATATTTGAGAACTACCAAAAAGAAAACGGAAAAATAGAAGTTCCAGAAGTTTTGAGACCTTATATGGGAGGAAAAGAAGAGATCTGATGTCTTCTTTCTTCTTCGCTCAAATAGATGGAAAAATGGCGCATTTTGATGAGCACGAAATGCGCCATATTAAGGTTCTGAGGTATTCAAAAAATTCCGAAATAAAGTTCACGGATGGCAAAGGCACCCTTTACCTTGGAAAACTTGCATCTTCGAGCACCGCCGAAATACTCCAAAAATTGGATTTTCAACCTCCTTCCACCACTAACATAACGATTGTGCTTTCACCCGTAAGATGGGAAAGAACAAAATTTGCAATTGAAAAAGCTGTTGAGTTAGGAGCAAACCAACTATGGTTTATGAATATGGAACGAACCACAAGGAAGAAAACAGAGTCAAAATTGATGAAAATGGAATTCGTCGCACGCGATGCGATGAAGCAATGTGGTTCTTTCTATTTGCCCGAAATAAAAGATGCACAGTATCAAGAATTTTCAAAAGACGCAACGAAAATCCTCTTGGACGTAAAGGCATCTAAAACTTTTAAAGACTTGCAGTTTTCAAACAGCGTGATAATTGCCGTAGGACCAGAGGGCGGATTCAGTGAAAGGGAAAATGATTTCTTCAAAGCAAATGGCTTTGAAAGTGTGAAAATGGGTAAAAGGATTCTTAGAACGGAAACTGCCGTGATAGCATCTCTAACGTTGGTGAATTACTTGCTTGGGAATTTTTAAAAGAGCTTCGTCGGTTTTATTCCACTTCATGGTGAAGGAGGGATTCAAATGGAAAGCTATGTAAATTTGGAAAAAGAAGTGTCCAAGACTTATCGTGAAGAGTTAAACATGGCAAAGAAACCGGAAGAAGTTAGAAAAGCCTTTGTGAGGGCGGTAGAAAGGATCATATCATCCATTTTTGAAAAAAGCTTTGATTTTGAAAAAGAGGTGAAATTCACTCCAGAAGGTAATGGAATTTTCTCTTTGGGAAAGATAGGATCAGATCCTGATGTGAAAAATGCATTGAACAACAGCGACCTGGAAGCCATACTAGAAAGGTTTGCCAAAGAGGCAAAAAACAGATATCTTCATTTGATTCACGATGATGATAGAACCACTATGTTCAAAAAATATTTGGTGTAATTCATCTTCTGCGTGTTTTTTAAATTTTGATGATTTTTTGTCGTTATCCTCTTGACAGAGAGAATTTAAACGTATATAATCCAAATACGTAACGCCGAGGTGGCGGAATTGGCAGACGCGCTGGATTCAAAATCCAGTGGGCTGAAAAGCTCGTGCGGGTTCAAGTCCCGCCCTCGGCACCAACAGCGGTCTTCTTAGAAGGCCGCTTTTTAAAATGAAATAGAATTTAATAATGTGTTTCTGGTTAAATTATAGAACTTTTATCAGCATAAAGTGGTAAAATTGATCTGTCATCGAGTGTGTTGATGTGTGTTCGTGTAACGGATGGAAGAGAAGTTTTGGAATGAGGTGAGAAACGATGCTCGTTAAGAACGTGAGAATTGTTAGCAATGATTTCGAAGTTGGAATATTGGAAAAGGGCGCGCTTTACGTTGAAAATGGAGAAGTGGTCGAAATAGGTGAAAGTGAAGTTTTGGAAAAGAAATATTCAAACGTTGATGATGTGATAGATGGAAATGGTATGACGATCTTACCAGGATTTGTCAACGCATATGTTAAGATGGAGTCGGCTATATTTCCAATGTTTGGAATAGAGGAAAAATCCGGGATTCCTTCCGAAGAGCTTTACCATAAAATTTTAGAAGTCTTTCAAAATGTGTTAGACGAGGAAATATTCTTTACGATGGCTGAAAAAGTGGCCCACGATTCTCTCAAGCAAGGCGTAACGATGATAGCCGGGTCTATAGATAGGTACCTTCACAAAATAGAAGTTGAAAAAACAATAGAATCTGTTGTAAGTACCAGGCCCTTCCGTTTCGCCGTTGGAGAAGGGTTAAAAACTCCAGAAGATCTCCAAAGGCTTTTGAAGTCTGGAGAACATCCAAAATACATTCCTTTGAATTCCATAACTTCTTTTTCCGATGACGATTTAAGAAATTTGAAGGAGTTCGCCAATTCTACAGGCGCTTTCATCGTTATTTTACTTTCAGACGAGTTTACAGAGGAAAAAGAGGCATTTTTCAAATATGGAATGTCTAATCTGGAAAGGCTGAGACACATAAGCATGTTAGGCGATCATGAAGTCATAGTGAATGCTCAACACTTCACCGAGACCGATTTAGACATAATGGCTTCCACCGATACGATGGCGGTTTACTGTCCAAGGGAAATGATGATAAAAAACATGGCGTTTCCAGATGTAGACGGGATGATGGGAAGAGGAGTGAACCTTTCCATAGGAAGCGGAGAAGTTCACGATTTTTCAGTTTTAACGGAGTCTCAGATAGCTTTTCTGCTGAGGAGAATGATGAAAGGCGGAAGCGATTTTGATTCGATCTATCAAACTAAGAAAATCTTTTTGGATAACAATTATCGTTACGCAACTAAATTACTTGATAAGCCGATTGGAAAATTAATTCCCGGTTACGCCGCTGACTTTGCGTTGTATAATTACAGA
This sequence comes from Mesoaciditoga sp., assembly GCF_054006115.1. Lineage (NCBI taxonomy): Bacteria > Thermotogati > Thermotogota > Thermotogae > Mesoaciditogales > Mesoaciditogaceae > Mesoaciditoga > Mesoaciditoga sp. Next base: position 41,385 of record NZ_JBPNHS010000017.1, read on the forward strand.
GGACCTTTAGGAGAAGGAAAGAAGCCAATTTTGAGGAATTTACTTTTTGACTTTTTGAGAGACGCGCGCGTTCAGCTGACATTTGTGGGGGGGAAAATAGCTTACGATTTGCGAAAAGACGATGAGGAAGAAATAGAAGATAAGATAAGGGAAATAAGAAAAAATGTACTTTCCAAGGTGTGATGCGTTTTAATGGCTTTTAAGTTCAGTGGTCTCAAAGATCAACTGAAAGATTTTTACGAAAAACGCTTTAAGCCACTGAGTCTAGGAAAAAAAATATTGTGGATTCTGGTGGCGGTGAGTGTTTTCGTGGGATTGTGGGTACTTGTAGAAATCAACGCAAGGCCCCATTACGTTGTGCTGGTATCAAATTTAACAGAACAAAGTGCGGGATACATAGCACAGAAATTGGATGGTCTTAACATACCTTACAAAGCTGGAAAAAATGGTACGATTTACATACCGTCTTCTGAAAATGTTTACAACGTTAGAATGAAATTGGCCACTCTTGGGGTTCTGGGACCAGATGCTGGTGTGAAGGGCTACAGCTTGCTTCAAAATGGTTCTCTTGCTTCTATGGGGATGACGAGTTTTGATAGGCAGGTGAACTTTCAGATCGCGCTCGCTGGCGAATTAGAACGAAGCATCGATATGCTCAGTCCGGTTCAATATTCACGCGTTTTTTTAGCTTTGCCAAAGTACACTTATTACGTGCCTGGTGAAGAACAAAAACCAACCGCCTCTGTTTTGGTCGTATTGAAACCATCAATGACGTTGTCTTCCGATCAGGTGTTAGGTATAATGAATCTGGTAGCGGGCGCAGTGGGAAATATGTCTCCAAGTGATGTGAAAGTTGTGGACCAGTATTCAAATGTTCTCAGTGATGAGGTTAACCTTTCGGCTTCTGCAATTTCTGGTGCTTCCAAGCTGAAATTGAAACAATCTGTGGAAAAGTATTATTCCGATAAAATCAGAAATATGCTTTACAAGGTTTTTGGCTATGGAAATGTTGCGGTCGCCGCAAACGTTATTTTGGATTGGCAAAAGATAACACAAGAAAGCAAAGTTTACACTCCTACCGATGCCAAAAACAACACCGGTGTACTGGCAAGTCAACAAGAAGAAAGCGGTCTTTCAACCAACGGAGCTCCTATGGGGGCCCCTGGAGCAAATTCAAATATTCCACCCACATATGTGACCACGACACCCTCTTCGCAAGTTTCAACTTATTCCAAAAGCATTCGAAACTACGATGTTTCACAAACGTACAATCAAGTAATTGAAGACAAATCCGGTGAAATAAAGAATTTAAGAATGACTGTCTTTTTGAATTCAACGGATGTGAAAGAAGAAAACACCATTCGTATGGCAGTCGCGAATTCCATTGGTGTTGATGCAAGCGCTGTTCAAATTGTTCCAATGCTTTTCGACAGAAGTGCCATGCGTGCGGCAGCACAGGCCGAAGCAAAGCTTGAAGCGCAACGCAGGTTCAAAAATTTGGTTGTTTACAGCATTCTCCTTTCGATTCTCATGACGGTGGGATTCTACTACATGAGGGCAAAGAGCAAGAAGAAGAAAAAGCTAAAAGAAATAGAAGAAAAGAGAAAGAAGATAGAAGAAGAAGTGCTGGAAATGACGAAAAAAGCGAAGGGTTCTCCTGAAGAAGAGGCGCTTGTTAAGTTGAAAGAGGAAGCACTTAAGTGGGTTGATGAAGATCCCGCAGAAGTTGCGAATATAATAAAGATATGGATGTCTAAGGACTGATATGTGATGGATAAGAAAAAAAAAGAAAATGATATTCCAGCCAGAAGAAAAGCCGCGATCTTTCTTTTGGCGCTAGGTGCAGAAAAGGCTTCCAAAATTTTGAAAAACCTTCCTGAAGAGCAGATAGAAGAGTTGACGTTGGAAATTGCCAACCTTCGTGATGTTAGCGAAGAAGAAAGAAAAAGAGCTTTTGAAGAATTTTCAGATCTTATGAAGGCACGTGAATTCATAAACGAAGGTGGCATAGAATACGCCAAGGAGCTTTTGGAGAAAGCTTTAGGTCCAGAAAAAGCACTTGAGATAATAGAGAATTTAACTTCAAATCTCCAAGTGAAGCCATTTGATTTCATGAAGCGTGCGGACATAGTTCAGCTGGTCAACTTTTTAAGGAACGAACATCCACAAACGATAGCGTTAGTTTTGGCTTATCTCGAACCGAAGCAGTCTTCACAGGTGTTAATGTCTTTGCCCGAAGAATTGCAGCCAGAAGTGGTAAAAAGATTGGCGCTGCTTAAAAGCACCTCTCCAGAAATAGTTAAACAGGTTGAAAAAGTATTGGAAAAGAAAATGTCAACTTTTGTGAGTCAGGATTTCAGCAATGTGGGAGGCATAGACGTTGCTGTGGAAATCATGAATTCTTTGGACAGATCTGCTGAAAAGGCCATAATAGACGCTTTAGAAAAGACTGAGCCGGATCTTGCCGAAGAGATAAGAAATAGAATGTTTGTCTTTGAGGATATAATAACGCTTGATGATAGATCCATCCAGATGATATTGAGAGAAGTCGATACTCACGATTTGGCGTTGGCCATGAAGGGCTCTTCGGATGAAGTCAAAGAAAAGATAATGAAGAACATGTCCAAAAGGGCTGCGAGCTTGCTTGAAGATGAATTGAAATACATGGGACCTGTAAGGGTTAAAGATGTCGAAACGGCGCAACAAAAGATAGTTTCCATTATTAGGAAACTTGAGGATGCTGGGGAGATAGTCATAAGCAGAGGCGGAGGTGAAGACCTCATTGTCTGACATTATTAAAAGCATTGATCTCACAGATGAAGTGGTAATTGTGGGACCAAAGAAGATTAAAAATAACGGTAAATTAGAAGAGGAGAACGTTGAGGATCCGATAGAAGTTGCCAAAAGGCAGGCGGAAGAAATTTTAAGTCAAGCAAAGCATGAGGCGCAGCAGATTATAGATGAAGCAAAAGCCCAATCGCAAAAGATAAAAGAAGAGGCTCAAAACACCGGATATATCGAAGGCGTAAAAAAGGCTGAAAAAGAGTTAAATGAACAAATTGAAACGGTAAAGACGATGATCAATAAGCTTAACGAACAAATGGATTCATCCGTGGATGGAATTAAATCTTCTCTTGTAGATTTAAGTCTCGCCGTGATAAGAGAAATTTTACTTGTCGAAGAAGAGAAAGGGGATATTGAGAAGAAAGTTGAGAAAGCCTTGGAAAGTGTGAAATCTTCAAAAGAGATCGTGCTTAAACTCTCTTCTGAACTTCCAAAAGATGTGATAGAGAAATTTTCATCGATTGAAAAAGTACAAGTTATCACCCTTTCTAATCTAAAAAAGATGGATGTTCAAGTGGAAGCCGATTTTGGCACCCTCGATTTGAGGGTGGATTCGCAATTGGAACTTTTTGAAAGACTTGTGAAGAAAGCTTTTGGTAAGGAAGGATAAAAGTTAAATCTTCATCTTTTCAATTTCTTCAAAAGCGAGTTTAGACCAGGATTCCAATTCATCATACTTTTTCAAGATATCATCAACATCAGCAAGTTCCCAAGTGAATTTTTCGATTTCTTTTACACCTTTAACTTTTGTTCTTATCATAAAAACCACGCCCAGATGAACCATGTTAACGTCTGTGGTGTTTTCTCGAATGGTGCCTATGTACCTTGGCCAATCGTAAACGGATATGTCGACTTCTTCGTTAACTTCCCTTTCCATACCGGATATGAACTTTAACCACGGAGAATTTCCTTCATCTGTATCGTTTATGTGTCCACCTATACCAAGGCTGTAAAAGCCATGAAGGCGCGATTCGGTTTGTGCCGGGAGTCTTCTTACCATTAGATATAACCCACTTTCATCTTGAATTACAACATAAGGTATGAGCTGTCGCAGTGTTTTGTCTTTTTCTGCGCGCGTTCTTCTAACGAAAAATCCCCTCTTTTCCACCAATTCTTTGATCTCTTCTATTGGTATCCTCAACAACCCATATCCTCTAAAGAGAAGATCGACATCTGAATCTTCCACAACTAACACCATTTCATCCATTTTTTCCTTCTCCCTTGAGTTTCCCGATTTCTTCTATGAATTGATCTATATCTCTAAAATCCCTATATACGGACGCAAAACGCACGTATGCGACTTGATCGAGCTTTCTTAATTCGCCCATTATCATCTCACCTATTTCAGCTGTGCTTATCTCTTTACCGCGCTTTTTTGCCCTTGCTTCTAGTGCGTTTGTAATTTCTTCTATTTTTTCCATCGAAATAGGCCTCTTTTCACACGCTTTTATTATTCCCCCCATTACCTTGTCGCGCGAGAACTTTTCTCTTCTTCCGTCCTTTTTTACAACCATTAAGGTACCACCTTCAAACCGTTCGTAAGTGGTGAACTTTGCCCCACAATTCGGACAAATCCTTCTCCTTCTTATAACTAAACCATTCTCTATAGAACGTGAATCTTGAACTTTTGTGTTTGGATAACCGCAAAATGGGCATTTCATGGTTTTTTTCCTCTTTTCTCAGAAAGTTTCATTATCTTTTGCAATCTTCTGTGAACCATGGACTTAGAAAGAGGTGGATTGAACAAGTTTCCAAGTTCTCTGAGAGAACGTTCCGGATTTTCCAATCTTGCTTTTGCCACATTTCTGAGCTCTGGATCTAAAGAATCTAAACCGATTTCTTTATCAACTTCAATTATCGCCTTTATCTGTTTAAGAGATGCGCTGCCACTTCTTTTGGAATTCGCTTCTATGAAATTCAGGCTCCGCGTTATGTCAGAACGTATTCTACTCTCTAACAGAACGTTGTGTACTTTTTTTGCCGCATTTGGCGCACCTATGAAATTGAGAAATTCTTCTATCATGTTTCCGTCTTTAATGTAAAACCTGTAGCCGTATTTCACGGCGGCTATGTGTCCATAAATTCCAAAAAAATTTTCAAGCTTTTTCATTATCTTTTCGAGAATTTCAATTTTGTTGTTATACAACTCAAGATGATGGTGCCTTGCCGGATCAACCACTGAACCGGATGAAATAAATGCTCCTCTCAAAAAAGCGCTGAAAATTACAGGATCATCAAATAATTCTTTTTTTACTTCTCCCATGGTATTGAGATACAATTTGCTCAAAAAAGTGTTGATATCCTTTACACTTATTTTGAACAAAAAGATCTTTCCCCTTTTCAATTTCTTTTCTTCATGATAAAAAATCGTAACGCTTTTTTCATCCATTAAGAGCAAAAGATTTTTTACCCTTCTTGCGGCACAAGTGCTCTTTACAGATAATTCCAGGTGAGTTTTTTTCCCTATTTCAAGCATTCCTTTGAACTTTAAAAAACCAGCAAATTCGGCCATTGCAAGTGTTTTTTCTATCTTAAGATCACAAAGTTCAATCTTGACCTCTGAAGTAAAAGACATTTTATTCTTTCATCAACTCCAAAGCAACTTTTCTCACAAGATTTGCCAACTTTACCGGATCGTGCCTTATTTTTTCATTTTTATCATTTGGATCTATTTCCAAACTCACCAACGGTGCTTCCACAATTCTATCATCGTTAAAATCACCTTTTAAAACGGCAGTTGCACCTTTTTTTTGGTATTTCTTTAGTATGTTCGATGGTACTTTTTCATTGTTGACTATTATCTTTTCTACAGGTTTTTTGAGGTATTTTTCCAGAACCCTTACGTGATCTTCAAGCGTAAAGTTGTTCGTTTCTCCAGGCTGAGTCATGAGGTTGGCTATGAAAATGCGAGGCTTTTTGTTCAAATTTTCCCGTACTTCATCAACGAGCACATTTGGAATTATGCTCGTGTAGAGGCTCCCAGGACCTAAGACGGCAACGTCGCTTTTAATTATAGCTTCTATGACCTTTGGATAAGCTTTTGCTTCTTTGTCTAGGTTTATATGGACGATTTTTTTGTTTGCCTTTACTATGTTCATTTCACCAACTACGCTCTTTCCATCGCTCATTTTTGCAACCAATCTTACCTTATCTTCCGTAACTGGCAAAACGGTTCCCTTTATTGCGAGCGTGTCTGAAAGCCTTTCTATAGCGGTGGCAAAATCCCCTGTTATCTTTGTCAACGCCGCAATTATGAGGTTGCCCAAACTGTGGTTTTTAAAAGTTTTTCCTTCATTGAAACGATAGCTCATAACCTTTGCCATCAAAGATTCGTCTTCTGCAAGGGCAACTATGTTATTTCTTATATCTCCAGGAGGAAGAATGCCAAGCTCCTCCCTTATAACACCAGAGCTTCCCCCTTCGTCCGTTACCGTGACAATTGCGGTGATGTTTACATCAGAAAAAAGCTTTAAGCCTTTCAATAATGTTGAAAGGCCTGTTCCTCCTCCAAGAGCAACTACGTCCAATTTTTTCACCCTTTATTTATCGGAAGAATCGGTCAATTCCAATTTCTTGGTAAGCTCTTTTATTCTTTCTTTTAAAACTATGTTTTCATGCACATTGTTCAGCAGCATCATCAGGAAAACCTTGTCATAACCGTGCTTATCGACGATTTGAGCGTAATTTTCGAATTCTTCTCTTATGGCGCTTAACGTTTCATCTACCTCTTGTTGTGGATCTGTAGTTGTAAACTTGTATTTTCTACTTCCAAGTTCAAAAGTTACCGTTCTTTTCACCTGGCACACCCCTCTCGCTTTTTTGTCTATCTTTAAGAGTTTCTTCTAATTTTTTCAACAACGCATCAACCCTCACGCTTTGAGTTTCTAGCATGGATTTCAATTCAAGGTTTTCTTTTTTCAACTGAACATTTTCTTTTTCGCATTCTTTCAAGTTCTGTAAAGTCTTTTTGTGTTTTTCAACGAGTGCGCTTATCTTTTCTTCGAGCAAGCTAAGAAGTAGTTCAAAATCTTCTCTCATTCTTCACCTCTCTAAAACGATTTTACTATATTTTCGTTTAAAATGTTAAACGCAGTTGTTATCACATTTTAACTTTCTTTATGAATCTTATTTGTAGGATCACGACAATTAGCAATAGAAGTAAAGCCGTCAAGGCAAAACCCCTTAAACCATTCGAAATTTGAATTATGGTTCCTCCCAACAGTGGTCCAAAACCAGAAAGTATCCCTATTGTGGCTTCATGAAAGCCTCCTTGTTTGCTGTGATCTTCATCGGGGGAATTCAAAGCGTAGAATATAGCGTAGGTGTATGGAACAGCGTAGGTGATACCTGAAAAGAAAGCAAGCAGGAGAAATTGGGGCACGGAAGGCGGAATGAAAAGCAAGAGAACGGTTATTGGAAAGCCAATCATCAAAAAAAAAGCCTTGAAAGGATTTCCGACCCAGATTTTCACCTTTTCCAGGGTTAGAAATGTTATCACAACACCGGCATTCGACGCAGACGCCAATAATCCACTTATTGATAATGGAATATTGCTAAAGACCGCTATTTTGGGAAATAATGAAAGAAAAGCTGCGTAGACTAAACCTGATAATATAAGCGTTAATCTGTAATTCATCCTGTAAGTATTTATCCTTGGAAAATCCACGTCAGATGAGAAAATTTTCAACTTTTTTGAAGGCACAAAAGAAAGGTTCTCCGCATTTTTCGCGAGATCTTTTTTTATTAAAAAGTAAGCCAAAAGATTCAAAAATATCGAAAAAACGAAAACCAAGTAAGGAATCCTGACTATTAAAAAAGGACCAAGTATTACTCCAACGATATTCCCAGTGCTCCAAGAAAGATTAAAGCGGTTGATGGTACTCGCCGCATCCACGCCAAGACCTTTTTCACGTTTCGATAACAAGCCTTCTACCTGGGGAAAAAATGTTCCAAAGAACATGTTCATTCCTATAACAAAAATGAGAAGTTCTATTATTTTTGACCAAAAAAATCCAAGAACACTGAAAAAGGAAAAAAACAACGTTGCGTAGGAGATAACACGCTTGTGGCCATATTTATCCCCTAATCTTCCGAAAATAAAGCTTGTACCTATGTAAGTAAGTGCTCCGATGAAATTTATAAGTCCAATTGAAAAAAATGAAAGCCCCCATCCAGTGGCGACGGTATTTACAGAAGAAAAAAGAAGGTACATAAGGGTGGAAAAAACGTTCGATATCAGGTGGTAAAGATGGAATTTTCCCTTTATCAAATCCAATTGACTTCTCCCCCTTAACTTGAAGGAAAGGAAGAAATAATTTAGCACAATTATACATTCTTTTTTTCATGTTTTCAATGAGCTCTTTCGATTTAGCAGTTACTTATTTTCATTTAGCTAAGCTGTCATACTCTTTCTTGTCGTTTTGAATTTCTATATCCTAAATGAAGCGCGTTTATCGTGATATAAATTAAAAAAATCACAATATTTATTTTTTTATTTGATAAAACATTCTTAATATGCAGTGAGGAATTTAATGCTATGATCGTTTTGAGCAAAAGCTAATAAATTTTTGCCTTTGATTGTGAAAAAAATAATTAAAAGAGGTGAAAGAGATGGCTGGGAAATTTGACGAGTGGTTTGGTATTCCAAGAAAAGAGATAAGATGGTATCCTTCCATTGATCCTGCGGTGTGTGTTGGATGTGGACTATGCTTTATGACTTGTGGAAGAAATGTGTACAGTTACGATCTCAACTCAAGAAAACCCGTTGTTGCCAATCCGTACAATTGTTTGGTTGGATGTACAACATGCGCGAATATCTGTCCCGTTGGCGCGATTAATTTTCCATCTACAGAAATCGTTCATGATGCGATAAAGAAAAACAAGATAATAGCCAAAGTTAGAGATTTGGTCCCAACAAAGGTGCAGTTCATGCAAGAACAACAGCATGAAAACGATATCGTCAAAAAAGTAAAGTAAAAAACTCACAAGGGCCAACACGGCCCTTGTCTTTATAGATTTATGAAAAAGATTCACTTCGTTGCTTTAAACGAAGCGAGTCTTATAAAATTTTAAGTAAAGCTCAAAGAGATTCTATTATATCTTCATCTACACCACCTATTTTTTTCAAGGCTTCTTTCCTTTCTTGACGAAGCTTATTCATCTTCTTTTCATACTCTTCTTTTGAGTAGAAATTCATAACGTCGAATTTGCTTATATCCCATCCCTCTGCTTTAACCGGTACTTCAAAGCCAACGATCGGATCTTTTTTAAATTCTATTTTACCTCTAAGCGCATTTTCAACGAACATAAACGTGTCTTGTGGTTTTATCTTTAAACCGTCCCGACCACCTACCCAACCGGTATTGATGACAAATGCCTGAATATCTTTTCCATTTAGAAACTTTTTAAAGGTGTTTATTTCCTTGGCGGGATCTTCTATTATAAATGGATTAAATCCCACCGTCCTGACAGGCTGTCCAACCTTTGACGGATCGTCTGCACTTGTTATAGTCGATTCTCCCAATCCGAAAACCGCTGCGGCTTTTTCGTATGAATCTATCTTCAATATCGGAGGAATATCGTCTCTTCTTGTGTTAAAAAATATGGTGTTAATTTTTCCAACGCTGTATGAAGAAGCGTGGAAAGGTATGTGTTCTCTTGGTAAAACGGCGCGACCATTAGTACTAACGCTGAGATTGTCAAAATCCACTTCCCCTTCTGGTGAAACGTACACGTTTTCAAGAATTGAGCCTTCTTCTTTCACCGCCGCAAGCAAAAGGGGCTGAGATGTTATGCTGTCCGTTTTAACGTAAAAATTTCTTTCCGAACCGAACGCATTCAATTCAGCGCTTAAAAAATTGATATCATCTTGCACTATTTCCACACTTTCTGGATTTTTTAAGTCGTGGGTAGCACAGGTGAGGGTGGTCTTGCCTGTTCCGCTAAGACCGAAGATGAGAACACCAAATTTTTTCATTTCGCCGTCCACATTTAAATTATAGGCCTTTGATCCGGCATGAAGACCAAGATGTTGATGTTTTTCTCGCGCTAGATACATTGCAAGTCTCAACGCTGCCATTTTCGTTTCGCCGTAGTAGTCAGATCCAAGTATTATTTCAGTCGCTTCGTGTGGAAAAACCATGATTTTTCTTTCAGGATACTCAGGAATGGTTATAACGGTTATATTGTCGTTTTCTTTTCCATTGGGCTCAAAGAGGTTTCTTTGAAACATAAAAGCAAGCTGCGGATATTTTTCACTTACAAATAATGTAGTTTTAAAAGTACAACTTGAACCGTCTCCTACTCTCGCATCTATTTTTATCATTTTGTGAGTGTTGATGTACTCTTGAACGTCTTTTATGTATTTTTGAGCTTCCCCGTCTGAAACTTCGTAATTTGCGGTGAATTTGGCACTTCTTGACTTAACTTTTGAATGGAAAAGAGGAAGACCCAAGTTGTTTGGAAGAGAGAATTCTTTTGACATCTTCCAAAGTTCATCACTTGATGGGTTATCGATAACCATCTGTGGAGAAACCTTGAACATTAAAAACCATCTCCTTTGAATTTATTTTGTATTGTTAATTCCCAATTGGGAAAGTATTTTCCTTACCGTTAAGATATCTTGAGCATGCTCTTCATCTTTTCCTGGTGTTTCCAGTATTAAAGGAATCTTTTGAAATTCTTCGAAGGAAAAGAAGTTTAAAAAACCCTTTATACCTATATATCCCTTTCCAATCCTTTCATGTCTGTCTTTCGCAGAACCAAGAGGGTACTTTGAATCGTTCAAATGGCACATGAGCAGGTTTTTCATGCCGATGGTAACTTTAATTTCGCTTACAAGATCTTTCATTCCCCTTTTTGTGGTTATGTCGTAACCACCATCAAAGCCGTGACAGGTATCGTACGTGAATTTTAAATCCACTTTTGCAAGGTCTTTTATCTTTTGCAATTGTTCGAAGCTGTAACCAATGTTTCCTCCTTTTGGAGCCACGATCTCCAAAAGAAGTGTTACACCTTTTGGTGAATCATCATACACTTCTTTTATCGCTTTCGCACATCTTCTTAAGCCCCACTCCAAACTTTCTTTTAACTTACTGCCGGGATGAACGTTAACGTACTTTAAACCAAGAAGATGCGCAATTCTCATTTCTTCTTTTAGGAGAGCTTTTGATCTTTGCCAAACTTCATCTTTAGGGCTTGCAAGATTTATAAGGTAACTTGCGTGTATAAGAACTTTATTTGCTTCTATATTCCATGCTTTCATTTCGGATTTGAATTTCTCCATTTCACTTTCATTTACCGACATTTTCCAGACTCTGGGGCTGTGTGAAAAAATTTGAAATGTGTTTCCACCTATTTTTACGGTTCTTTCTGGAACGGTGGAAAGGGGAGAAGACATATGAGCGCCTATGAACATCTCATTTCACCTTTGAGATGTCAAATTCAACTTGAGGCACACCATTTTTGAAGAAAACAGGCGTTTCTTCTCTATTCACGTAGACATTCGATACTTTAGGCGCAAAAAATTTGAAGATAATTCTTTCGTATATGCCCGTGTAACCATGTTTCAAATATTCCACATTTACATGCAGGGATTTCGCTACACTTCCAGCAGATATTCTGTAAAGATTGTACTTTCCTTTTTTGTACTCCAAAGTCTCTCCATCATCTTCGTAAAGAATGGAGTTTGCTCTATCACCGTAAATTTCTACATAGAGCGGTAGGCGCTTCTTTTCAAAGATGTAATTAAGCGCTTGCGTTTTTAAAAGCATTGAATTCATTTTGACAAAAACTGGAATTTCTTCTAAGGGAGCATCCACTTTGTAGAGCCTTTTGCCCTCGTATATTTCTCCGTTTCTTACATCGATCCACCTTCCTTTTGGAAAATAAATAGCTCGCCAGTAAGTGTTGGGCTGTGTTATGGGTGCTATTAGCATTGAATTTCCAAGCATGAATTCATCGTTTATGGAGTAAAGCGTTTCATCTTCTTCGTCTTGCATGAAGAGTGGTCTGATTATTGGCAATCCGGTTACAGATGACTCGTAAAACAAAGTGTAAAAGTATGGGAATAATTCGTACCTCTTTTGAATGTGAGTTCTGATAATGTTTTCCGTTTTCTCATCAAATGCCCATGGTTCTTGATGGCTTGTGCCGATAGCAGAATGATTTCTGAAAAATGGTAAAAAAGCCCCCATTTCGATCCACCTTACAAGCAATTCTGGCGTTGCGTTTGAGCCAAATCCTCCAACATCTCCGCCACAAAAGCTTACACCACTTACACTTAACCCTAAGGCCATTGCCATTTCATTTTTAAGGTGTTCCCACCAGCTTGAATTGTCACCGGTCCAAACAGCGGCATTTCTTTGAATACCAGCGAACCCGGCTCTACTCAATATGAATGGCCTTTGATTTTTTTTGTAAAGTTCAAATGCCCTCTTTGTCGCTTGAGATTCAAGTAAAGCGTAAACATTTCTCACCTTAAGGTGTTCCCACTTTTTCCCCGTGTCGTCTTCGTGAATTATATCGTGAACGTAGTTTTTTTGGTTTGCCAACCCTTTCAATCTTTCGAGAGTTGAAAGAACGAATTTTCTATTTTCAACCAAGCTTTTTGCCTCATTTGATTTTTCATCATCCCAGATTATCGAAGGCTCATTCATATCGTTCCAAATCCCATCCACACCCATTTTGAAGAGCTTATCATGTTGTTGGGCCCACCACTCGCGTGTATTTTCTTTTAAAAAGTCGGGAAAATGGCATTTTCCAGGCCAAACGTAGCCTTCGAAGATTTCCCCACCTTTTTTCTTCACGAAGACGTCTTTTTCTTTTCCACTTTCGTAAACATCGTAACCATTCTCGATCTTCACGCCCGGATCAACAATGGTTACAATCTTAAATCCCATTTCTTTTAGCCTATCTACCATTCTCTTGGGATCTGGAAAGCTTTCTTTTGACCAGGTAAAAACTTTGTAATTTTGCATATAGTCTATATCTAAATAGATCACATCACATGGAATTTTGTCTCTTCGCATTTTTTCAGCCACGTTTAAAACTTCTTCAGACGTGAAATAACTCCATCTAGATTGCTGATAGCCAAGTGCCCAGGCCGGTGGTAATTCCATTCTTCCCACCAAGAGTGAGAAACGTTTTAAGACATCTGAAACCTTTGGGCCGTAAATTATGTAGAGTTCCAATCCGTCATCTTCTGAGCATATGGCGTATTCATCACCGTTCATGGAAAAATAAGTTTTCGATGTTGAATTTAAAAAGAGACCAATGGTAGGCTTGTAAGGAGAAAGCACAATAAAAAAGGGAATGGAAATGTACAATGGATCGGTATCTGGAAGGTGTAATGGATTATCACTGTTGAGCATTTCCATTTTTCTTCCCCTTTTATCCAATTCTCCCATTTTTCTCCAAAACCAAAAAAATGAGCTTGCTCCGAGTAACACATCAAGCAAGCTTTTCCATCTTTTTGAACGTACTTTTCTATGCTAATCATTTTCTTGTCTTTAGACAGTAGAGTAAGCCTTTCACCATCTTCGTTTAACTTAAAATCTATATCGTCTTCAGATTCAAATTCGTTCACCACGTTTATTGGATTTGAAGGAGCACCAAATCTTAATTTGAAGATGGCTGCATTTACCCTTTTGATGATCATTATTTCCCCTCCTGAATCAATTCTCCAACGCTTAAGGACTTTGAAGACATTTTCAGCAATTGGGCACCATCCGGTGTGACAAGCAATACATAGGTGTTTTGTGGATCGCCGCTCATCAGTACAGATGATGAATTCAAAGTTATGGTGTAAGAAGTCGAGACGGTTGGAGTTGAATTCACAAAAAACCGCTGATCCGAAATTCCTGGTGTCATTTCCGATTGAAATACGTATTTCCCATTTTTCATTACACCTATCCACACTTCATACTTTCCAGTGATGTAAATTGAAAAAAAAGTCTTTCCATAATTGGATTGGGCTATTGTAACTATCTTTTGAAGATCTATGCTCGAATTGGATAAATAATGATATGCATTTATGTACAAATCTATCATTCCACCTGGTCTTAAAGAAGTATCTATAGAGGAAATTTCATTTTCTATTCTACTTATCTTCGCATTTATGGATTTGTCTATTATCGAATTCACTTCACCTATTTCCTTTGAGTTCATTCTTGCAAGTGAAAGATTAACAACGCCCATGAACGCTCCAAAAATGGCTGAAACTATTATTAGAATTATTATGATTTTGAATATAAAAGGGGTATCTTCTTCTTGATTGTTCATTTTCGCCTCCGAGTAATCATCACATGAAATTCTTGTACATTCTAATTATACCGTACGCTTTTATCAATGGATTTAAGCGTTTTTTTATCTTTTGCAGCGTGTTATCCACATATTTGAATTTTTTACCCACAAGTTTGGCTATTTCCTTGTACGGAATGTGTTGCAAATACAAGTTGAATATCTCATATTCTTCTTCTGTTAGTATATTTTTACATTCATTCAAGAACTCTTCTACGATGTAACTTTCAAACAATCCCTGGTTGTAACCAAAATTAAGCGATTTGTCATCCTCGTTTTCGTCCAGCAAGAAATCTATTTTAACGGAATCGGTAAGCATCTTGTTCTTTCTTCTGTTAAGATAGGTTAAAAATGATTTGATTTCGGATTCAATCGATTTCCACGCAAAACTCGTGAAAGAACTTTTTCCTTCTTTGTAGTAATAAATAGCTTTTAAAATTCCAACAAGACCGTTTTGAATAAGATCATCTTTTTCAGCCCATTCGGTATAGTACTTACTTGAAATTTTTACAACCATGGGATAGTATCTTTCAACTATTAAATCTGTGGCCTCTCTTATTCCGCTTTGAGCCAATCTTATTAACTCTGCCGTTGACTTGCCACGAAATTTGTACTTTAGATGAAGCATTTTGTTTTATCACTTCATCACATTTTGAAATGTGTAGTAAACGCTGTCCACGTACTTAGCGTTTGCACCGTACATGAGATCGATTTCATCCACGCCGTTTGGAAGAATTGAAGTGTAAGACGCCTTAAATTCAAAAGCGCGCATATTAGGCAATATTTCTTCAAAATTGTCGGCTTCTTGTTGGGATATAAAGTCACCATTTGTCAATCTTACAAGTGTTTTTTCTAATTTTGTTGGGGGGGTATCTTCAATTATGTAAAACGTTATGTTTTTGAGAATCGCAGGAGCGAACATTCCACGTTCATGCCCTTTTAAAGTGGACGCGTACACAACGACGAAATTACGCTTGTTTCTTTTCATTTCCAAAATATCGCTTACATTTTGAAGACGGTGCAAAGATATTGGAAGTTCAATAGTGGTAAGGGTTATAGGTTTTGTGAAACCATTATCATTTACAACGACCTTACCCGGATTTTCTATTTTTGAACCGAGAGGATCTAAAATTCTAAATTTGATTGAGATCTTCCCATTGGAAAAGGACAAATTATCTATTAAGGGAATGAAAATGTTGGAACTCGTTTTCATCTCGTAAAGATTTACTTTGTTACTTTCAATGTCCGTGGTCATTAGAATTCTTTCTGTTAGCGAAGAAGAAAACACCGACTTAGAGTCTTCAAGCGGGAATTTTATGCCTCCAACATTCAAATTTTGGGAACCGATAAAAATTACGCTTGAACCTAAAATTTCAAAAGAAGTTGGTGTTAAACCATCGGGAAATGGAATTCGAGACAGTTCTTTTCCATTTGTTATATCAAAAGTTCTAACGCTTCTTGTTGTGTAATCCATAACGTACATTGTCCCAGCACTTTCTCTCACGTTCCCAAGTATATGAACTTTATTGTTGAAAAAATTAAAATTTCTGAAGAGCTGACCGTTACATTCAAAGACGTTTACTTCATCTTTTCCGGAGTTGATCACATAAACTCTTCCAAAGTTATCAGAAAAAGAAACTATTGGATAAGAAAGACCTTTAACAAAGATCGACTTTTTTGAGAAATCTGGAGAGTATTTGTAGATACATCCGTTTTCAAATGAAATGAAGAAAGAATCGAGTCTGTAAGAATAAATCATGGCTGTTGGAGTTGAATTAACTCCCAAAAAGTAGCGTTTTTGGATCAGTCCAAACTTTTCTACAAAACGATTGGCACCATCCAAAACGTAATAATTTTCCCTTCTAGATGTCACCGAGATCGGAGAATAAAAAACCTCTTCACCGTAAAATCCTTTTATAGAATTGAGGTAATTAACATTTGTAATAGGAGAAAAGGAAGTTACAGAGGCATTCGTTAGAGAATTTAACAAAGTATACACGGATTTTGGATGAAAAACACTTGCCGCCATTTCTAAAGATTTTTTGGCTTTTTTTATCTCTCCGTCCATCAATTCCAGACGAGTTTTAAAATACCACAAATCTGGTGCGTAAGCCACATTGAAAGTTGATGAAAGAGAAAGGTTCACAAGTGATATGGCTTCTGGAATCTTAAACTCATTCCAATTCTTAACAGCGGCAGAAAAAGACGTTATGTAATTTTCCGAAAAGGCCAAAGTAAAAATTGAGACCAAGATCAATAAAACAAAAAGAGATCTTTTCATCTTTTTTTCCCACCAAACAATTCTTTTATTGATGATATGATGTCCATTCTGTTTTCTTTTCCATTTAGGAGTCTTTTTATATTTGCCCTATGACGATAAACGCTTAAGAGTGTTAACATCAGCAAGGCGCTTCCTAACAGCCATTTTTTATACAAAAAGCTCTCAACCACCAACACGGTCATTGATACCATTGAAGCTAAGGAAACGTATTGTGTGTTTGCCGTTATTAACATCCAAATAAATACGAACTCAAGGCCCATCAAGGGATTAACGGAAAACACGAATCCCACCGTGCAGGCAACACCTTTTCCACCATGAAATTTTAAATATACAGGATAATCATGGCCAACCACGGCTGCAATTCCAACCAGGTAAACCCAAAACTCTCCCATTCCAAAAATATATGCCACTAAAACCATGATCAATGCTTTTGAAGCATCGGTGAGCATTGAAAGGCCTCCAATGGCTGGACCCGCCGCACGAATGGCGTTTGTGCCTCCCACGTTACCGCTTCCAACCTTTCTTACATCCACACCCTTCAAAGCTGGAAAGATGTAGCTAAATGGTACGCTTCCAACAAGGTACGCTATCACGACGAGCAATACATTCCACAACATAATCTATCTTCTCGCTTTCACTACAATTCTCATTGGAGAAGAGTTGAGCTGAGGAATGGTTCTTCTTAAGAAGTTGACAAATGCCCTTTTTGTAGAATCGTTGAAAAGTTCTGGAAAGTTGACAAAAATGCTAAAAGTAGGTGGCGCTGTCGATATCTGTGTGGCGTAGTATATTTTCAATTTGCGACTTTTTTTTGACGGCATAACATGCGAATAAGCGAACTCGTTTGCGGCTTTTGCTATCTGTGATGTTGTTATTTTCGCTGTGTAAGCGTCGTAAGATTTTATTATTTCGTTTAGCAAATTTTCAATGTTCCAATTGTTTTTCGCTGAAATGGCAACTTTAGGACAATAATCTATGAAGAAAAATTCTCTTTGTACATCTTCTTCTACGTGTTCAAATCTTATGTCCCATTTATTCATGGCCACAATTGGAGCTTTTGCGTGTTCTTGAACGAGCGAAGCAATTTTTTTATCTTGAGTTGTAACACCTTCACTCGCATCAATAACTATCACGCAAACGTCCGAGTTCATCACGGCCCTTATGGTCCGCGCACCGCTGAACGATTCAACAGTTCCCTTCTTAACTTTGCTTTTTCTTCTTAAGCCGGCAGTGTCTATGAAAAGAATTTTCCTACCCTTGTAAGAAGTGGATGCGTCAAGTGTGTCTCTTGTTGTTCCCGGAATATCAGTAACCATCGAAATTTTTTCTCCAAGGATGGCGTTGAGAAGAGAAGATTTCCCCACATTTGGTTTTCCGACTATTGCCACTTTTATTGCTGGATTTTCGATGTTTACACTTATGTCCGGAAGTCTTGAAACGATACTTTCAACGAGTTCTTCAAAACCTATTCCGTGTTCTGCTGCTACTTCTATTGGTTCTCCCATTGACAGGGAGTACAGATCCGACACGTGCTCAAAGTAGGCTGGCTTGTATTCCGTTTTATTTGCGACGAATATATAAGGACTTCCCGATTTTCTCACAAGATCAGCTATCTCCACGTCTTCTTTCGTGATTTCGCTTCTTCCGTCGACTACAAATACTATTAAGCTTGCACGTTGAAGCCACTCTTTAAAAGAAGAGTTCATCTCTTTTTCTATATCATTTTGAGGATCTATAAAGTAGCCGGGAAGATCTACCAACCTTACGCTTTTTCCACTCAAATTTGTATCAAAAACCACAGGGTCTCTGGTTAACCCTTCGTAATCGGCGACCAGAGACCTTCTATATCCAATCAATCTGTTGAATATACTTGATTTACCAACGTTTTTTCTACCGGCAAGCACTACAACCGGCAATTCATTGTTGCCCTTCACTTTTTTCCTTTACCATGTCCTCTATTGTTGTTGTCATAGGTTTCGAGTTAAGATAATCTTCACCTTTTTCCTTTTCATCAGAAGCCTCTTCTTTCACAGTTTCTCTATCCTTTAAAGTTACCACCATGTCTCTTTCGTCCAATTCCGGGTTGTAGGTAACTTTATGAATTTTCCCATTTAAAATTTTTCCTTCCTCCACTCCTTCAACAAATTGTGATTTGGGAAGGAATCCTTCAACGTTGTACTCCACGATCCTGACGATCGCTCCGGAGTTTTTAACGCTTATTATTTCGCATTGTACCGGCATACCGGGTTTAACTTCCTTTATCAGTTCTTCCCATGGATCTGGAGTGGTCCTCTTGACGCTCAATCTAATCCTTTTACTTTCTGGTTCAATTGAGAGTACCTTTGCTTTTGTTTTTTCACACATTTTTAAAACTTCTGAAGGTTTTTTCACAAAATGCCATGATAGTTCGGAGATGTGTGAAAATCCAGTTATACCTTCGTCTATTTTTAAAAGAACTCCATTTCTCAAAAATTTCACAACTTCAGCTTCAACAACATCTCCAACGTGATATTTTTCTTCCACTGTTTTCCATGCTTCTTCTTCAAGCCTTTCTTTTACCTTTTTGATACTGAAAGATATTTTACGTTCCTCAGGGTCTATTTTTAGAACTTCAACTTCTATTTCTTCTCCTTCTTTGTACTCTTTGCAATGATCATCGGAAGGTATTTCAGTTGAGTGAACTAAACCTTTTATTCCGTCTTCAAGCTTTACAAACAATCCAAAAGACGCTTTTCCACTTATAGTAGCCTTTACCACGCTGCCAACTGGATACCTTTCTTCTATATTTTCCCACGGATCTGGCTTCATTCTTTTCAAACTGAGTGACATTTTTCCATTTGGAACATCCTTTGATATGATGAGTGCCTCAACCTCGTCACCAACATGGAACATATTTTTTAAATTGACACTTTTTTCCCAACTAACTTCTGAGCGTGGAAGCAAGGCCGTCATTGGTCCAACATCTATGAAAACGCCAAAATTGGTGATTTCCGCAACTTTACCTTTTATCTTTTCATTTTCCTGAACGGAATTTAAAAATTCCTCTTTTTCCTTGTTAAGCAACGAATCTCTTGAAACCACGATGTTGTTTCTTCCTCTTCCCCTTTCTTCAAAGGTGATAACTTCAAATTCGTACTCCTTCTTTGTCAGCTCAGAAGGACTTAAAGAATTTAAAGAAGAGGCTTGAGAACCTGGAAGAAATGCTGAAAGTGCGCCACCTATTTCAACACTATATCCACCTCTAACTTTTCTCGCGATCTTTCCCTTTACAATGGTTCCTTTTCCGCCTTTTCTTAATTCATCCAGTATTTTCTTTGAAGCGTATCTCTTTTCTGAAAGATACAGCTTGCTTTCTCCATCATTTTTGGTTACCACGGCTTCTATGATGTCGCCAGGTTTGTACTCGCTTATATCCTTGGTGAGGTACCCTTCATTTATAAAGCCCTCAGTTTTTGCTGAGACGTCTACGATTATTTTGTCCTTATCTACTTGTATCACTTTGCATTTTCTTACTTCTCCTACATTTGGAGTGGCAAGCTCTTCCTCTTGTAGAAATTTCTCCATTTCTTCGTTCTTTTCGCCGTTTTCCATGATTTTCCCCACGATTTTAGTGGGTACACCTCCTTCAGTTTTTGATTTTTCTTAACCTCTCCATTACCCCTTTGATTGCCTGTTGGGGTGTAGAGGTACCACTGCAGATTCCAACGTTTTTCGCCGATGAAAACCATTCGGCTTTAATTTCATCGGAGTTAAGTACCAAGTAGGAATTTTTATTTATTTTTTTTGCTATTTCAAGAAGTTTCCGCGTATTGGAACTCTTCTTTCCTCCGACAACAATGCACACATCATTGGCTCTAGCCAGTTCTTTCACTTCTTCTTCTCTTTCTACCGTTACAGAGCAGATGGTGTTATGAATGTGAAATTCTGAAAAAGAGCGCAATTGGTTTAAAAAGTGCCCGGCTGCTTTTTGAAACCCATCAACGTCCATTGTCGTTTGGGAAAAGAGGGCAATCTTTTTCACTTTTTTATCAAGTGCGGGCAAGCTTGTGAGGCTGATTACTTCTACGTTTTCAACACAGCTCCTGAGATATTCGACTTCTGCGTGGCCCTTTCTGCCGAACAAATAGATTTTGTAACCTTTTTCTCTTTCTTCTTTCATAAGCTGAGCTACGTTGCTTACCACTGGGCACGTGGCATCCACAACTTTTTTAGCTCTTTTTTTTAACTTTTCACGCGTTGAAAGTGGAATGCCATGCGCTCTTATTAAAACAATTGCTTCTGAGAGGTCGGGCCACGTTTTACTTTCTATATCTAAAGTTCTCAGACCCATCATTTCCAATCTGTTCATTTCTTCTTCATTGTGTATAAGATCACCAGTTATATAAACTTTTTCGTTTTTATCAAGTAACTCTTCGGCCATTTTAACCGCTCTTTCTACGCCGAAACAAAAGCCTATATTCTTAGAAATGTTTACATTTAACACTTTTTTATCTTCTCCGTCACTATTTTCTTGAGTTTTGACACCACTTCATTTAAAGTTAGAGAGTCCGTGTTAAACATTAACGCGTCACTGGCCGGTTTTAGAGGGGCGACAGCCCTTTCTGAATCTATTCTGTCACGAGATTCTATTTCTCTTACAACATCCTCGAATTTCAGCTTTATTCCCTTGGAAAGGTATTGCGCATATCTTCTGCGAGCCCTCTCTTCTACCGACGCCACAAGAAATATTTTCACGCAAGCCTCGGGTAAAACGACGGTTCCAATGTCTCTTCCTTCTACTACCACATTTTTTTTGTCCGCCAGTTCCCTCGTTTTACGAGTTATAATCTCCCTCACTTTTGGCATTTCGGCGACTTTGGAAACCACTTTTCCTATCTCTGGAGTTCTTATCTCATCTCCAAGCGTTTTTCCATCCATGCTTAATATTCCGTCTTTTAGTTCGAATTTTACCCTTTCTAATTCGTCAAAGAAGTTTCTTTCCCCTTCTCTTAGCCACAAAAGCGCTGCGCTTCTGTAAAGCGCTCCGGTATCCAGATGCTCAAAACCCAACTCTTTTGCGAGATAAAAAGCAACCGAAGATTTACCAGAACCGGCAGGACCGTCTATAGTTATGTAAGTCATGATATGGCTTCTTCAAATGTGTCGAATATTTTGAATACCATATTCAACCTTGTCAACTCGAAAACTTTTTTGACATTTCCCCTTAACGCGAACAGCCTCAATTCTTTGGAATTTTCGGACGCTCTTTTAAGAAGCGAGACTAACGCTCCTAATCCAGCGCTGTCTATGTAACCAAGCTCACTCATATCAATGAGAATCTTGTCTCCCCCTTCTTTAAGAAGATCGAGCATCTTTTCTTTAAACTCTATAGAATGGTAAGCGTCAAGTTCTCCGGATAGAAGAACTAAAGTATTATCGTCTGCCTTTTTAATTTCCACTTTAAAATCTTGCATTACTTATCTCCCTCCACTCTTATTCCCAACTCTTTAAGTTGAAAGATGTTTACCTTTGATGGCGCATCCGCCATTAGATCTGTTCCACTTGTAGTTTTGGGAAAGGCAATGACGTCTCTTAAAGATGGCGCTTTTGTCATTATTGCAACCAATCTGTCTACCCCTATGGCAAAGCCCGCATGTGGTGGCGCGCCGTAATCAAAAGCTTCCAAAAAGAATCCAAATCTCTCTTTTGCCTCTTGCTCTGATAAACCTATAAGTCTAAATACTCTTTGTTGAAGATCTCTTTTGTGAATCCTAACACTTCCACTTCCGAGTTCCCAACCATTTATGACCAGATCGTAAGCGTGAGCCCTTATCTTGGAGAGGTCACCATTTTCATACTTTTCCAGATCTTCCATATAAGGCATTGTAAAAGGATGATGTTGTGCTTGGTAACGTTTTTCTTCTTCATTCCATTCAAACATTGGAAAATCGGTTATCCATAGTATTTTAACAGAATCTTCGTCGTACATGTTCGTTTTTTTGGCAATTTCAATTCTCATTCTTCCAAGAAATTCGTTGATTTTTGGGTACTTTCCAACACCAAAAAATGCAATTTCACCATTTTTCATTTTAGGATTTACAGCGGCGTTTTTCAATATTTTAGAAATTCCACCGGTGTATTCTCCTTTTTGTTTCTTTACCCATCCAATTTTTAACCCTTCTGCTTTTCCCTTTTCAACGTATTCATCCAACGATTTTCTTGAAAATTCATATCCTTCCGGGATAACGAAGTATTTCAAGATTTCATCCTTTAAAGGAGTAAGGAATTTTAGATCTTTTCCTTCAATTTCTTTTGTGAGATCATGAAGAAGCATTTGAAAGCGCGTATCTGGTTTATCGCTACCGTATGTTTCCATGGCTCGTGCGTAACTCATGGTTGGTATTTCATCTATTTCAACGTTTAACGTTTTCTTGTAAAGATGCTTTATCAAACCGCTAACGGTTTCCAGAACGTCTGATTGTTCAACGAAAGACATCTCCATGTCTATTTGGGTGAATTCTGGTTGCCTATCTGCTCTAAGATCCTCGTCCCTAAAACACCTTGCTATTTGATAATATCTATCCATTCCGGCAATCATAAGCAACTGTTTGAATATTTGAGGAGATTGAGGTAAAGCGTAGAAATTCCCTTTCTTTAATCTGGATGGCACGAGAAAGTCGCGTGCCCCTTCTGGAGTTGACTTTGTAAGGTAAGGTGTTTCCACTTCCACAAAATCCAAGGCGTTAAGGTAATTTCTCACTTCCTGTTCTACCGTGTGACGAAAGATGAGGTTTTTCTGAAGATTACGATGGCGCAAATCCAGATAACGGTATTTCAATCTTGCCTCTTCATTACCTTCTTCGCGGTTCACGTATATGGGGGGGGTCTTCGCTTCAGCAAGCACTTCAACATCTTTGGCCAATATTTCAACCTCTCCACTTTCAAGATCCGGTTTTTTCGCGTCATCTGGTCTCTCTCGCACAATTCCCTTTATTGCCACAACGTATTCTATTGCGATTTTTTCAGCATATTTGTACACTTCTTCATTTGGATCAAAAACCACTTGAACGAGACCGTAACGGTCCCTTATCCACATGAAAATGATTCCACCCAGATTTCTTATTCTATCTACCCAACCATTTATCACAACTTCTCTTTCGACTTTGTCGATGTTTATTTCGTTTAACTTGTGAGTTCTTTTCAGCATAAATTCATTTTCTCCTTTCAAATAAAGGCGTACTTAGCCAAATTATACCATTTTTGTTTTGAACAGTACACGAGTTTTTATTTTTGAGCGTTCTTCATCCACTTTATCAAAAGCGAAATGAAAAATATGGTCGTCGTCACAAAAACAACTGAAGGTCCAGAAGAAATGTTGAATTCGAATGATAGGATTATTCCAACGAATATAGAAACCATCCCAAATATAATCGAGAGAAGAGTTATCGTTTTAAAGCGCTTTGAGAGCATTTTTGCAGATACCGCAGGAGCTATCATTATAGAACTAGCCAGGACCACCCCAACAAAATTTACCGCGCCTACGGTTATTAAAGCGCTGATAGCCATAAAAAGGTAATAATCCAAGTCGACTGGTATGCCAACTATTTTAGAAAAGTCTTCATCAAAACTCGAGTAGATAATAGCTTTTCCTCTTTTTAAGTACCAAAAAAAAGTTATAGCCAAGATCAAGATGGCAAAGTAAACGTCTTTTTTTGAAATTGCCAAGAGATCTCCAAACAAGTATCCCATCACGTCAGGATGATATCCCTTGTTCAAGCTGATAAGCCATATTCCAAGTGCCATTGAAAATGCAAAGAGCGTACCTATTGTCGCATCTTCTGAAACTTTTCCCGTTTTGCTCACAAAACCTATTAAAATTCCAAGTCCAATGGCAAAGATCACCGCAGTTCCAAGCGGTGAGATTCCAAGAAAAATGCCAAGAGCTATGCCGGCGAAGGTGCCGTGCGATACACCTACACTCACAAATGACATTTTTCTAAAAACCAGCAAAGGTCCCAGTATGCCGGCAATAACGGCCACAACTTCTCCACCTATTAGAGCGTTTTGAACGAATGGAAATTTTAGTATTTCAAACATCGTCTTCCTCCGAATGCAAATGGTAATGCTTAGTGAGTCTAAAATTTGGCCCGTACATCTTTACAACCTCAGGTTCGTTTAGCAACTTCACGACTTCATTGTGAGGAACGAGTTCTCTGTTGATACAGAATACATTTTCAGCGTACGCTGTTGTGAAACCTATGTCATGACTTGACATTATTATTGTCAAACCATGTTTTTTCTTTATCCTTTCTACCATCTCGTAAAAATTGGATTGTGACTTGGGATCCATACCCGTTAGCGGTTCGTCCATAAGCATTATCTTCGATTCAGTTGCCAACGCTCTCGCTATAAGGACTCTTTGCTGTTGCCCTCCACTCATATCTCCTATTGGATAATCGGCACGTGAAACCATATCAACTTCTTCTAAAAATTTGAGGGCATTTTTTCTTCGATCATTTGAGTTTTCCTTAAATCGGTATCTTCCCATTTCAACCACTTCGATAGCACTCAAGGGCATATCGTAGAATTGAGAACCTCTTTGCGCCAGGTATCCTATTGAATGCGATTTACGGTATTTTTTCATGTCGATACCGTTTACGCTTATTTTGCCAGAATATGGAATTAAACCGGCAATCGCCCTAATAAGGGTAGTTTTCCCACCACCATTTGGTCCCATTATCACATGAAATTTTCCAAGTTCTAACTTCAAATTCACGTTTTTAACGGCGATTTTACCATCATAAGTAACGCTTAAATTTTCGATCTCCAGTAACTCCTTCACTTTCTTAAAGCCTCCGTGAACTTTTTCGCTATATCTTTCATAAGATCAATGTAATTGTAAATATAAATCGGGTTCACTTCAATTATCTTTGCTCCATTTTGTGCCGCAAGGCTTTCACTAATTTTGGATGGAGTTACCGGATCTCCGATAATGTAATTTATATCGTATTTTTTCATTGCAATTAATATATTTTCATATTCTCGAGGTGTTATAGTTTGGCCAGAGTTGTTTTCTAATGAATATTCTTTGCCAAGCCCGTAAGCTCTGGCAAAGTAATCCCACGCCGGGTGTTGAGCTACAAAAGGCCTTCCTTTGAAAGGTTTCATTTCCTTTGATATTTCCGCATTTAGCTTTTCTAACTCCTCTATGAACTTTGCAAAATTGCATGCGAAGTAGGAAGAATTAGACGGAAATTTATTAACGAGTGCATGATAAATATTCACGCACATCATTTCGTAAATCTTTACGTCGAGCCATACGTGAGGATTGTAATTATCGTTATTGCCTATTAAAAATCTTTTAAGGCCTGAAGTGACGTTCACAATATCCACAGATGGATTTATGGCCTCAACTTTTTGAGCTATCCATGCATCTTCTTTTAAGCCTACGTAAGCAAAAACATCCGCCTTTGATATGTTCATCACTTGGCTCGGGCTAAGTGTATATGTGTGTGGATTGTCGCCGGCATGGGTGAGGACCATAACTTTGATATCTTTTCCTCCTATTTGTTGAAACGCGTACCCTATAGGAGGTATACTTGTTAAAATTAAAGCTTCTGAAAATGCCAAAGTAAAAGTCAACGATAAAATTAAAAACAAAAAAATAAAGGATCTTCTCAATTTGATCACCTCGTAAACATTATATCAATGCCGTCAAGGAGGGTAAGAGTGAATTTTTCGTTAACGACAGTTCAAGTAAATTGGTGGGCTGCTCTAATAGGAGGATTTTTGAGCTTTCTTTCACCGTGTATTTTTCCATTATTACCTGGTTTTTTGGCTTTTCTGATCTCTTCAAGAAATCGCAAGAGCGCCGTCTGGCGGGCTTTTGCCTTTTCTTTAGGATTAACCGTGATATTCGTTCTGCTTGGAATAGCAAGCGGAACATTTGGAATGATGTTAAGTGGTTCGAAAAGATGGATCGAACTTATTGGTGGAATAATTGTAATTGTGTTTGGTCTAAGCTATGCTGGACTTTTCACACTTCCCTTTTTCGAAAAGGGAATTTTCATTCCCTTTAACAGAAAAATAGATGGCTTTTGGAGTGCATTTCTTTTTGGAATAGTCACATCCTTTGCGTGGACTCCCTGCATAGGACCAACTCTGGGAGCCATATTAACAATAGCGGCAACTGGCAACAGCTTGAACGGCGGAGTGCTTTTAACGATCTTTTCCGTAGGCATAATGATCCCTTTAATATTGGCTGCTCTTCTTGTTGATTTTGTGAATAAAATTATGCCCGCTATCTCAAAGTACCAGCGCCAGATAAATATAGTTGGGGGAATTAT
This sequence comes from Mesoaciditoga sp., assembly GCF_054006115.1. Lineage (NCBI taxonomy): Bacteria > Thermotogati > Thermotogota > Thermotogae > Mesoaciditogales > Mesoaciditogaceae > Mesoaciditoga > Mesoaciditoga sp. The sequence continues at coordinate 68,133 of NZ_JBPNHS010000017.1, forward strand.
ACTCATAATCGTTGGTTTCTTAATGGTAATTGGAAAGTTAGGAATTCTAACTCCCGCTTAAAAGCTTGACTTTTTCTCCTATGATCTTTTCTATTTCTTCCGCACTTATCGCGCCTTCTCTTAAGATGAGAGGAGGCGTTTTTGTCATATCGATAACAGTCGATGCTTTTCCTTTTTTTGCTTTTCCTCCGTCTATGTAAAGATCAATGCCATCTTTTAATTGTGATAATGCATTTTTAACAGTCAAAGGGGGAAGTTCATTGGAAACGTTGGCACTCGTGGCAACTAAAGGTCCAACTTCTTTGGATAATCTTAAGAAAAAATCATCTTTTGGCATTCTTAAGCCAATAGTTCCGTTTTTCGCCACAATATATTTGGGAGCAGAATGTGAGGCGTGCAACACGAGAGAAATAGAACCAGGCCAAAGATTTTCGATAAGCTTTAAAGCACTTTTGTTCAGTTTGATGGCGTACTTGAAAACGTCCTCTTTTGATGAAATGTGCAACAACATAGGTTTTTTTCTATTTCGCTTTTTCAAAAGATATATCCTTTCGACACTTTTTTCGCATTCAACAAGCGTTCCAACACCGTAAACCGTTTCAGTTGGAAAAACGATAATGCCACACCTTTTTAAACAATTTGTCGCTTCCTTTAAGCAATTTGATTCATCTATTGAAATTATCTTCAAGTTTCATCTTCTTCCTTTTCTTCCTTTTTCTCGATTTTAAACAAAAAAGCTACCTAAAAAGGCAGCTTCTTCTGGTGCCGAGGGCGGGACTTGAACCCGCACGAGCTGTAATGCCCACATGGCCCTCAACCATGCGTGTCTGCCAATTCCACCACCTCGGCAAGACACGCAAAATTATACACTTTCCAAAAGAATTTGTCAAGATAAAGCTCTTGTTGTTTTTACAAAACTTAAAAGTTACATACGAACATTCTTTTCATAAATTTAAAATAGTGATAAAATAAATAGTGGATTTCTTTCTTAGAAAACTTATAAATGCTAAATAAAATGAGAGCAAAATTAGCAAAATGAAAGGAGTAATTATTTATGATAGTAAGAAGGATTTTTTTCTTTGTGATTATTCTTACATTCGTGGGAATATTTAGTTTTGCTTTCTCAAATAGGGTGTTTTTAAATATAGGCATCTCTGATATAAAAGTAACATTTGATACCCCAACTCAAATAACACTTGGTAGCACGACTATTTTTTCAAAGCAAATAGAAAACATAACTGACGAAATTCTTGGACAGTATAAAAATTACTTTCGAGTTATAAATAGGGGGGATATCAATTCTCTTCTCAAAGCGTGGAAAATGAGACAAATGGGTCTTGTCGAATCAACACAAACGATTTATCAGCTAAAACCTGTGGATATTCACATAGTAATGGAAATATTAGGAGCGCAAGATAATCTTTACTTTACTCTTAAATTTCTTCGTCTTGATGGCACAGAAGCATTTCCAACTAAAAGTTTTTCGCTAAATGATATTTTGGGTTTAAATGATACATTGAATAAGAGCTATGTAAAGATCAATGCCATCTTGAAAAGCATAACCTCGCAAATACAAATGAAAATAATTTCAGTTAATAATAAAGAAGTAAAGGTTTACACTTACGGTAAGAATGTAAACGTGGGAGAAGTTTTAAAAGTTTTAGAAAAAGCTGGAATTGCAGGTGAAGAAGAAATAGGAAAAATTAAAGTTAATAAGATTTTGTCCAATACCGTGGTTGAAGGTTCAATTTTATCTTTTAAAAAAGCGATTCAAACAGGAGACATATGTATTTCTTCAAAAAAGATAGTGTTAAAAATAACAACTGATAAATCTTATTACGATATAGGAGATACGATAACGATAAACGTTAGTTCAAATTCTGATTGTTACATATACATATTTGACGTAAGAAAAAATGGAAAAAATGTTTTGTTGCTTTTTCCAATAGAGCTGTATCCAGTCTTAAGAGATAATTTTATAATCAAAGATAAGGTCCTATCTTTACCTTATTACAAAGCCTCAGAACCAATTGGAGAAGATCAAATAACTGTATTTGGAAGCCGTTTAAAATTGAAACCTAGAAACGATTTTGACAACGACATGGAATACTATCAATATGTGTCTCAGGCAGTTAAAAATGAAAACGGAAGTGAAGACAGTGTGAAAATTGAAATTGGAGATTAAACCAAGTAAGATTTAAATTTATGAGCCGATAAGTGCTATCCATGTTGGAGGTTTAAGAATGAAAAAGTTCTGGATGTGGATTGGTATATTTGCATTCTTAGCGATAATTCTTTCAGGATGCTTGACATCAAAGACGTATGAGATATCAGGATACGTAAAGACTTCCTCTGGAAA
>NZ_JBPNHS010000018.1:0-4431 GCF_054006115.1 Mesoaciditoga sp.
GTATCGCTTTTTGTATTTTTTCTTCTCTTCTTTTGGAGATGATTCGTAAAGAAAGATAAAATCTTTTGCCACTTCATAAAAAGATACATCATTTGCTTCGTTTAAAACTTCTAAGGCCGTATCGAAAACGTAAAGTCTTGGATTCTCAAAGTACCATCCAAGCCAATAAAGAGCTTCTTTTGCATAATGAATTGCTTCATTCACATCGTATTTCTTTCCGTACCACGCTAAAGCGTTCGCAGATGTTACCATTCCAGAGGGATGTGGAATAGTTCTTGCAAGTTCAAAGGCCTTTCTGAAATGTTTTAAGCCTTCCTTCTTTTCATTTCTTACCAAATTCCTTCCAATGTTTATTTCAAGAAATGCTTTTGCTGAATCGTTGAAATTCTTGTTTTCTTTACTTATCTTTCCTAAACAATCTTTTTCCTCATGAAAGAAAGAGCGATGTGCGGTAAATTCAACCTCAATGATATCTCTTACGGTTGGGGAAAGAAAGGATAAATCTTTTTTCATTCTGGCATAAAGCCTGTCTGCCATCTTGTTTCTACCAAGAAATCTTAGAAGTTCTAATTTTTTAGAAAGAAGTAAAAACTTGAGATTGTTGTCTGAACATACATCGAGGCCATTTTTCACTTCATCCATGGCAAGCCTGTATAAATACATTCCTTCGTATTTTATGGACTTGATCCAGGCAATTTGAGCTTTGGAAAAATGAAGATTTTCCAAAGCATAACTTATGAATGGATAAGAAAACGATCCGTGTTTTTTAATCACCCTAAGTAGAGATAGAAAACGATAATTCAAGATTCGCACTCCTTCTGTATTTAAAGCACTTGTTCATAAAATTATATCACTAAAATAGCCGTTTATGAGGGTAATGTAACAATTTTCACCCCTTTCAAGTCCTTATTTCATAAGGCTTTACAAGATCGCTAAATTTGAGCCTCAGGAGAATGAAATTGTACAATAAATTTGTATAGAAATTTTGAAATAGGGGGATTGAAAGATGAAACGTTGGAAAGTGATAGTCATTGTTTCTATCCTCGCATTATTAATTTTCACACTTTTTCTTTCAAATAAGATTGTCTACTTTAGCGATGATGGTGGAAGTGGGGATCATAGTGGTAATAAAAATCCTCAAACCACTGTTATGGAAAATGTGAAAGCACAGGAAATGCTTGTTGAATTGCAGAAAATGGCTGTCATTGTGACCAAAAATGCATAGGGGGTGAGAAAAATGTGCACATTTAAACCGCCTTAAAGTATAAGTTTACCCATAAAGTTTTGATTTGAAAAAAAGATTGAGAGGAGATGTTAGAAGTGAAAAAGAGTGTCACTTTAATAATTACATTGGTGATAATTTCAACGATTAGCTTTTACGCTTTAGCAGCATCAAAGCCAATTGTGAATATACCTGTTCAATCTGTTGGTTCTTCGGCTATTCCAGTAGGATTATGGATGATACAGGTTAATGGATATGCTTATAGCGTAGAAAATGGACAAAAGATTCCACTGTATTTTCAAGTTGAAGGTGGAATGTCTACGAAATATTGGGTTGGATATCTTGGTATAAGTGGTATTGTTAATATAACAACCGGAGGAACTGGATATGGATCAGGAAGTTTCACAGGAGAAAAATATCCACCTTATCCAATGTCAACTATCAGTCAAGCTTACATAGTCTCTGGCCCATGGTCCAATATAAGTGTGATTGGTCAATAGGAGGTGATTCAAATGAAGAAAAGTGTATTGGTGATTCTTGTCATTTTTATCTTTTTCTCACTAGCTTTCGCGTCTACTTTTCAAAAACAAACTATCAATTTATCGCAAGTTTACACAACATCCTTTTTCTGGTTAGGACCTCAAGAAAGTGTTCAACTCAGTAGTGTTCCTTTATCATCTTTGAAGTCATTTCCAAAACTCTCAAAGTCACTTTTTGGAATTTTAAAGTTAGGAAATCAAAACATATACGTACTTGCCGGATATTCCAACGATGAGTTTAAACTATTTCTCAGCAAACCTGGCGTACCGTCTATTTTGCCAACGGATAAGGTAACGTTTGGCATCAGAAATAAGTTTCATAATAAAACTTTTTACAGCGCGATTGTCAATATTAAATTGAATTTCAATGGCATTTCTTACTCTTATCCAATACGCATTTCCATTTGGGTTGGTAAAAATACCGTATCCCCTCTTTACTACTACATTGCAGCGGTTATGGTTGGCAAGATAAAGATCGATGGCTTGGAGCACACGTTGATCCTGTCTAACGTTGCAGGTAACGCTTCATACAGTGATCTGTCTAAAGATGGGATATCCGTTGACTGTGTTGACACCCCAAGAATGAGCCAGAGTTTCTATCCAGCCACTCAAGTAGCTATTGGGAATAGATTGTATAAAGTCTTATCTGTATCACCTGCGGGAACCAAAATGGTGATATTGAAAACGAATGCTAATTACAAGAATGAAGAACTACATATAGGAGATAATTTCCCAAATTTCAACGTAAAACTTTTAAATGGCAAAGTATTCAATTCGAAAAGTATTAGAAATGACATTACTTTACTCTATTTTTGGAAAGTTCCTTTTGACTTGAATGCAGATGTAAATGTTGAAAACATGAAAATTGCAAATGAAATGACACTTTCAGTAGAAGAATTGTATGAGAATTACTCAAAATACGGACTAAAAGTTTTAGTCTTTCCAGTATTTTACGGAAAAACGAATTACTGGGCCAATGAGTGGCGAGATAAAAAGCTGCAGATTTTACTCAACAACAACGATCTACATTTTCCAGTAGTCTCTCTTGAATCGTCCAAATCGTTTCTCGGAAACATAAATTCGAAGATGATACCTTTATCTTTCATATCTTCCTCGCAAATTTACATATTGAAAAACGGAAAAATTTTAAGTATGCCCTTAGCTGTATGGAACATATACCAAAATTTTGATTACATGCAACTATCTCCAAACGAGATGAAGGCTTTTGTGAAAAGCTTGATGGGGAAATAGATTACCCAACTTGTGCGTAAATGTTAAAAAAGAAATTCGCATCCAAATAAGGCTCAATGTGTATGAAAATTTCTATTGTTTTTATCCACAATCGTATCGTTAATTCACGTAAGTTTTGTATCTTTTGCAGATGTGGATGAGGTAGGTAACCGTGCTACCATACCTCGTCCCCTTTTTGCCACAAAGCAGAAGTGATAAAAATCCTCAAACCACTCTCATGGAAAACGTGAAAGCACAGGAAATGATTGCTGAATTGCAGAAAATGGCTGTCATGGGGGTAAAATGCATAGTGGGGTGAAAAAATGTGCACATTTTAACCGCCTTAAAAACAACAAAATTACCAATCGGGTAGAGTTTTGATTTGAAAATGAAAAATGAGAGAAGATGGTTTAAATGATAAGGAAAGTTACGTTTTTTGTGGGGATTTTGATGCTTCTTCTTTCGCTTTTAGCCTTTCCAAAAGGAATAATTCAATCGATAACCTATCCCTATTACCTTCCAACATGGCAAAGTGGAGAATTTTGGCAATATTCAACATCTAAAGTCGCTTCTGAGAATGGATACGCGATATATCATAAATGGATCAACATTCCATCATCGATGGTAACAACAAAAAAATACATAGTTTTACAGATGAGATATTTTGAGGATGTTCCCGCTTACGAATACGTTATCTTAAAAGAAGTTCATACAAATCAAGGAAATATTTTGGACATAGCTTACGCACCCATTTGCAATCTTTCAATTTCTTCGTTAAAAGAAAGCCTGTCATATGATTTTGATTTTCCTTTGTACGATGGAAAGAAATGGCAAGTGCTCTTTCCAACGATAAAATCCAACATTCCTCTTCCTAAAAATCCAAAAGAAGATGAATATTTTCCTCTTAAAGCGGAAGTATCCTCCACACAAACTATAATAACGCCCGTTGGCAAATTTAACACGATGCTGATAAAAGAGACTTACAACAACGGAAAAACGTATGAATATTGGTATTCACCGGAGGTTAAGAACTACGTGAAATTTCTCAGTGTAAATGGAAACACCGTGATTCTTACAAAATACGGAAAAATTGAGAATTTGAAATCCTACGTTGTAAAGATGATAAAGGACATGCCAAAAGAATATGTCAATCAAAAGGTGTTTGTTGTAAATACGCTTTATCAATATGGATTCCTTACGCTCAAAGAAAGTTTGGGGTTAGAATAAATCACTCACTCATGTTGTGTGTGAAGATTAAAAAAGCAAAAAAGACGTAAGCAGGTCATTGAAAGAGGGCATAAAGATTGAAAAACCGGCAACACCAGCTGTAAAATTTTATTGAACCCACAAAATTGGAGGTGTTGCCAGCTTTTCAATATTTACGCCCTTTTTCAATGGCCTGCTTACGTCTTTTTTGCTTTTTTAATCTTCACACACAAC
>NZ_JBPNHS010000019.1:0-31562 GCF_054006115.1 Mesoaciditoga sp.
TAGGCTCCTCTTTTCAAATCATAAAGGGGTAATTTCTGTATATCTAAATTTGGTTAAGTATATAAATATGCCCTCGCGTACGGGAAAAGTAGCAGCGTAGTTACAAAAAGGGACAAGAATGATTTCAGCGTTGAAGATTTCGTGTCAGACCTGACATCTGTATAATTTAAAAATCTCAAATTCTGTACATTTCAACTATTTTTTCCAAATTGACGACCTTTTCTCTAACATTTTTAACGGATGAAGCTATTTCTTCCGATGTGGCATTTGTTTCTTGGGCAGCGGCGGCTATTTTTTCAGTAGATGCAGAAATATCCGTCGCTGTTTGTGCGTTGTTAGTCATCGCCGTAGCCACTTCATCCATCGAAGCGGTTTGTTCTTGAACCGCAGCCGCTATGCTTTCCATCATTTGAGTAACTTTGTCTATTCTCGATATTATGTCCTTCAATTTTTCAGCGGCTTCGTCGGCGAGTTTTGATCCATTCTCCGCGGCCGCTTGTATTCTGTCCGAAACTTTTAATGAGTCCTGCGCGACGCTGTTTACGGATTCGACAACCTTTTCAACTTTCGCGGCAGCCTGTTTGCTTTCTTCAGCGAGATCTCTTATCTCATCCGCAACAACCGCAAAGCCTTTTCCTGCTTCTCCTGCTCTCGCCGCTTCTATTGAGGCATTCAACGCCAACAAATTCGTTTGTTCGGCTATCGTTGTAACTGTGGTGACGAAATCGGTAATTTCCTTCGCTCCTAAATTGAAGTTTTCCACCATTTTTTGGATATCTACAACTACCTTAGAGATATCTTTCATGGCGTTTATCACTTCTTCTATGCTTTTCCCACCGTCTTTTGCAAGTTCAGAGCTCTCTTCACTGAATTGAGATGCTTCCTGGGCGTTGTCAGCGACCGTTTTTATCGCGCTGGACATCTCCTCTGTGCTGGCCGTAACTTCTTCGGTTGCCGCCGAAATATCTTGCATCTTTTGGGCGATATCCGTCACAGCCACTGTTACTTCGTTCATTCCTTGAGCTACCGAATCCACAGCTTCTGTGATGTTGTCCATTTCGTTTGAAACTTCCTTCGAATTCTGATGAAGGTTTTTCATGTTTTCTTTCAAAGCCATAGTGGCTTTTCTAAACGCTTCGAACAATTGAGATATTTCGTCTTTTCCTTTTTTCCTTTCATGCTTTTGAAATTCAAAGCTCAGATCGTTATTTTGAAGTTTATTCGCAGCTTCCATCAGAGGTTTCATATTTACGAACATCGCTCTAACAACTAAGAGAACGATCACGATGGAAATTGCAAGCACGATGAGAGGAATGTAAAGCTGTAAAAACATAACTGTAGAAATGGAACTCTGGGCAACATTGGCAGAAGTGTCGATATCTTTTTTTGAAGATTCCGCCATATTGCTTGCAAGCGTTACAATATCGCTCATGGTTTTTCTAAGTTTGTTTTCTTCAGACGTCAAGTCTTGGCTCCCGCTTTTTATCTCTTTGTCCAATTCTTGCACTTGAGATTCCAGAGAAGAGATGTAGGATTTCATCGTTTTTAAATCATTTGCATATTTTGTAAGAGGCAAACTCTCGAATTCTTTAACAGTTGACTTTAGGTTTTCCATTGATTGAAGGGCTCGTTCTTTGTTTGAATCTGATTTAGAAATGACGTAAGAAAAAACGCTCTCTTCACCTTTTAACGATTCAATATGAATGTTTTTGGAGTATTCAAACGCCTTGAGATAAACATCTGCCATGCTGTTGATTTTCGCCGAGGTGTCTCCCAATCGAAAATAAATGAACATCCCGACTCCCCATAGGACAACGATTGGAACTACCGCAAGTACGATGACTTTTACTTTCATGCTCATCCAACATCGCTCCCTTCTTGAAAATTTAACAGATGTGATATACAATTAAAAAGGATAACGAACAATAATATGTTGTAATATCGTATAGAATTATAACATCGTTGTGTATTTTAAAACTCCAAATAACAATGCGTTATATAATTGAAATTTTTATTTATCATATCCATAACACAAAGAGAGGTGGGTCAATGAGAAAGACACTTTTATTTTTTGTGGTATTAGTTTCCTTTTTTGCTTTTTCCTTTTCTCTAACCATTAAAGTTGGCATTTACGATAATCCACCTCTTTCTTTCTATAAAAATGGAAGCGCTCAGGGCATACTTGTGAATGTTATGAACTCCATAGCAAAAAAGGAAAATTGGAAAGTTGAATATGTTTACGAGTCTTTTTCCAGGCTTTTGGCCGATCTGAAAAGCGGCAAGATCGATATGCTTCTTGGCATAGCTGAAACGAAGGAAAGAGAATCGTTTTGTTATTTCACCAAAGAATATTTTTTGTCAAATTGGGCTCAGGTGTACACACATAAAGGAAGTTCCATTGATTCCTTTTTTGATTTGAACGGCAAGCGCGTCGGCGTTTTAAAATCGGATATCTTCTATGAAGGGCAACTGGGAATAAAGTATTTTTTAAAACATCTAAGAGTCAAAGCAAAATTCGTTGAATTCAACAGCTACTCGGATATTTTCAAAGCCATTAAAGATAAAACAATAGACGCTGGCGTTGTAAACAGATTTTTTGGCGTTGAAAACGCTTCAAAATACGGATTACAGAGCACATCGATGATTTTCTACCTCATTGAGGAAAAAGCTGCTTTTTCTAAACAAAGCCACGTTGCAAAGATCATAGCGCCGGTTGTGGACAGGTACATCAGGCAAATGAAAGGAAACGACAATTCAGTTCTTAACGAGTCAATTTCTAAATACTTGAATGTCCCTTTCGCAAAGCCTTTCATCCCGAAATGGGTTTTTTACGTTTTTGGCGTCGGTATTCTTGTTTTTGCGGTGCTGATTGTTAACGTTATTATTTTGAGAAAGCTTGTAAAGAAAGAAGCGAGTGAGCTTGAAAGAAAAAACGAGAAATTAAACGAAACCATTGAAGAACTCACCACTTCAAATGAAGAAATAAAGGCCATAAACGAGGAATTGGAGCATACCTATTCTGAATTAGAAAAGCTTAACAAAAGATTTCAAAGCATGATCGTTCCTTTGTCTCAGCTTGACATGGTGAAAGTAGAAGAAAATGAGTTTCTCAACAAAATGCTTGACAACGCCCTGGAAATGATTCCGGCGGCTAAATACGGAAGCATCTGGATTTTCGACGAAAACAAGTGGAAAATAGCAGCCTGCCGCGGACACGATGAAGAGATCTTAAAAAATCCCAACATCGATTTTGAATTGGTTAAATTCAGCGAAGTTCAAATCGTGAAAGATCTTCTAAAAGAGGATGAAAAGATATCCTCTTCAAAAGCGTTCGAAGTATTGAAAAAAGCCACAAAGCCCATAAAAGAATCTTTAGTTGCGCCGTTGAAATTTTCGAATGATATACTTGGCTACATGTCAATTGATATTCCAAAAGAAAGCGAATGCGCTTTTTCTCAAAATGATGTGGAAATTTTGAATGCTTTTTCAAAGATAACCACGGCTTTTTACGTTTCAAGAAAGTATTTAAAAAGCCAGCGTGAACTTCAAAAAAAGCTTATAATGGTGTTTGTCACTGCACTTGAAAAGTATGATGTCTACACCAAGGGCCATTCTGAGCGCGTGGCAAACTGTTCTACTAAAGTTGCAAAGATGATGGGAATGAATGAAGAAGATCAAAGAAAGATCTATCAAGCCGGATTGCTTCACGATGTGGGAAAGATCTTCGTTCCTTTGGAAATACTGAACAAAAATGGGAAACTCACTCCTGAAGAGTACAACGAAATAAAAACACATCCCGTAATTGGAGCGGAATTGGTTGAAGAAGGGGCGGGATTAAGAGAAATCGCCGTTATAGTGAGGCATCATCACGAAAGATGGGATGGCAAAGGATATCCAGACGGTTTAAAAGGGAAAGAAATACCATTAGAATCGAGAATAATGTCAGTGTGCGATACGTTTGACGCCATGACAAGTGATAGACCGTACAGAAGAGCGTTGAGCGAAGAAATGGCACTGGAAGAAATCGAAAAAAACGCGGGAAAGCAATTCGATCCCGCGGTGGTTGAAGCGTTTTTGAAGACGAAAAGAAAGGAACTCAATAGTTCTGAGAGTTCTAAAATTCAGCGCTGATAAACTTTTTCTCCATGCAGGTAGGTTTCTAAAACGTTGAGCTCTTTGTCCAACAAAACGAAATTCGCCAGATATCCTTCTTCTATCCTACCAATTTTTTGTATGTTTAAATTCACAGCTGAATTGTAAGATGAAACCATTGCAAGTTCTTTCAGAGAACAACCCGTGAATTTCTTGAAATTCTTTACCGCTTTGCTGAACAACAGGGTGCTTCCAGCCAACGTCCCGTTTTGTAGCGTTGCTTTACCCTCAGAGACGTTGACCCTTAATCCACCAAGCTCGTATTCTCCATCTTCGAGCGCCGCGGCACTTATGGAATCTGTTATCAAAGAGATACGCTCAGCGCCTTTTAACCTGTAAATGAGCTTTACGAAATTCGGATCGAGATGAATACCGTCCACTATCATTTCAAGTGTAAAATCGAAGTAAAGTCCTGCCCCAGTTCCGCCCAATTCTCTATGGTGAAAACCTTTCAAGGCATTTGGAAAATGGGTTATTCTGTTCACGCCATTTAGAAATGCCTGTCTTATCTCTTCAAAATTGGCATCGCTATGGCCAATGGAAACGACCGTTCCATTTTCTTTTAAAAGTGGGAGCACATCGTAAAATCCTTTTAACTCAGGTGCCATAGTTATAAGTTTGACATGAGGCGAAAGTATCTCTTCCATCTCCTTAGAGGTGGCCTCACGAATGGCATTGGGATTTTGAGCCCCTCTTTTGTTTATATTTATGTAAGGCCCTTCGTAATGAACTCCCACAACGGACGTTCTTGATTTTTTGTACACGTACTCTTCGATCATGTTTGAAACTCTGATCATATCTTCTTTCTTAGCTGAAACGGTTGTGGGAATAAAAGAGGTAATTCCCTGAGTGTAAAGGAAGCGTTCCCATCTCTCCAATTTTTCATCGTCGATGCTCATGGTGTCTATTCCAAAACATCCATGAGTGTGTGGATCTACAAAACCAGGCATGAGTATGTTGTCAAAGGTGCTAGCGCCCTTAGGAGTGACTTTTCTAACGATTCCTTCTTCCCATAAAACATCTCCGACAAATTCTCCTTTTAGCGGATCTACCACCAGCACGTTTTTTATTTCCAATGCTCATCACCACCACTTTCGTTGTCATTCGCTTTTCCTTCATTTTAACATTTTTGAAAAGGATCCAAAAAAATTAAAAATGTGGGTAAGTTAAAAGTGAAGAGAATTTTTTTAAATCTTCTCAAGATGCTAAAATGATCTTAGAAAGAAGAAGTTCAAATGATGGAGGTGCGGATTATGAAGAAGCTTGGTATAAGCGTTTTGCTGGTGTTTTTCTCTTTCACGATGACATTTGCGAATTTAACAGCTCTATTTGGAAATAACAAAGACGTACAAAGTATTGTTCAATCGAACGACGAATTCGCGTTTGATTTGTACTCTAGGTTGAAAGGAAATGGAAATGCTTTTTTTTCACCATTTAGTATTTTTGATGCCCTATCTATGGTTTACGCTGGCGCTAATGGTGAAACAAAAACGCAGATGACAAAAACCCTTCACATAAGACTCTCAAACGATAAATTCAACGTTGCTTTTTCAAAAATCGTTAATTTGATGAATTTAACCGTCACCAACTCCTCCACTCTTAACGTCGCCAACGCTTTATGGATTCAAAAAGGTTTTAAACTTTTACCAAGCTTCGTTTCTACCATAGATAAATACTACAATGGAGAGCTTTACAAAGTCGATTTTGCAAAGTCCATAGAGGCAAAAAAAGTGATAAACGATTGGGTGAGAGAAAAAACAAAAGGAAAAATTGAAAACATCATAAATAGACTTCCAGGCTTAACGAGACTTATACTTACAAATGCCATATATTTCAACGGGAAGTGGAAAGTGGAATTTAAAGCTTCTAATACGAAAAAGACGGATTTCTTTGTGGATAACAAACACACAACGAAGGTGGAAATGATGTACCAAAAATCAAAATTTGCATACATGCAAAATGATCTTCTGCAGGCTTTGAGGCTTCCCTACGGAAGTGGAAAACTATCGATGATCGTTTTACTTCCAAAAGACAAGTATGGCATACAGAATCTTGAGAATTCGTTAAGTGCGTCTAATTTTAAGAAGTGGTGTTCCGAAATGAAAGAACAAACCGTGAAGGTATTCCTTCCAAAATTCAAGCTGAGAGATGGATACTCGCTCAACTCTATTCTTAAATCTCTTGGAATGGAAGACGCCTTCATCAATGCAGATTTTTCAGGTATAGATGGTGCAAAAGATCTTGTGATCTCCGATGTGCTTCACAAAGCTTTTGTAGACGTAAACGAAAAGGGAACGGAAGCCGCTGCTGTAACAAGTGTTATTATGACTCTTACCTGTGCACCTAACGTTAAACCACCCGTTATTCCTGTTTTCAAGGCAGATCACCCTTTCGTCTTCTTCATAGTTGACAAAATAAGTGCTACGAGTGATCTCATACTTTTCATGGGAAAAGTGGAAAAACCTTGACTTCAATTGCGCATTCTTCTTCCGTGAACTTCGTCTTTGACGTGGTATAATTTTGTCGAAAGATAAAGGTAAAGATGGGAGAGGATGTGAATTGAAAAATGAATGGGAGGTTGCTGACCCCCACGAAGAGTGGGAAAGGTTTTTGTGTGAAAAATTTAAGATAACCCCTTTGTTGGCCCGCTTGCTCGCCAATCGTGGTGTTGATACTCTAGAAAAAGCGCAACAGTTTTTGACCCCAGCTTCTATAAAATTGGAAGATCCTTACAAGATGCAAGATATGGATAAAGCCGTTAAAGAACTTTTGCGTGTAAAAGAAAGTGGAGCGCCGTTGGTAATATACGGTGATTACGATGTTGATGGGGTAACTGGTACAGCGCTTTATTATCTGGTTTTGAAAAAATGGGGCTGGAACGTTGATTATTACATTCCGAGCAGATTAGACGATGGTTATGGTCTTAGCAGAGAAGCCATAGATTTTTTATACGAAAAAGGTGTAAAGAATTTGATGACAGTTGATTGTGGAATAACGTCCGTAGATGATATTGCTTACGCCAATTCAAGAGGTTTTCGAGTGATCGTCACGGATCATCATGAAACGAAAGATGAAATTCCCAAGGCCATTGCCGTCATTGATCCAAAAAGGCCAGATGATTCTTATCCATTTAAGGATTTTTCTGGTGTTGGGGTAGCTTATAAAGTGCTTCAAGCCCTTCAGAGTGAAATTGGAATACAAGACGATCTCGAAGAGTATCTCGACATAGTTGCGCTGGGAACCGTGGCCGATATAGTTCCACTCTTGTGGGAAAATCGCTATTTTGTTTACAAGGGAATGAAATTGCTTGGAGAGAAAAAAAGGGTTGGTTTGGCAAAGTTAATGGAGCTTTCCAACGTTGATCATTCCGATATTAAGTCCCATGATATAGGCTTCAAAATTGCCCCCAAGATAAATGCTGTTGGTCGCATCGACAGTGCGTACACCGCTTTAGAATTGGTTTTGGAAGAAGACGAATCAAAAGCGTACTCCCTTGCCAAAGAATTGATAGAAAAAAATAAAAAGAGACAATTCATAGAAAATCAAATACTTCAGGAAGCTTTAGCGCAACTCGATGTTATGGATGATCTGAAAGAACGTAGAATATTGGTTTTATCTGGCGAAAACTGGCATCCGGGTGTTATTGGGATTGTGGCCTCGCGAATTCTTTCCGCCTTTCACAAACCGACTCTCATGATTTCAAAAGAAGGTGAAATAGCAAGAGGCTCTGCCCGCAGTATTGAAGGGGTAGACATAGTAAAGATATTAAAAGGCGCCGAGGATCTTTTAGAAGAATACGGCGGACACAAGATGGCAGCCGGCTTTTCACTTAAAAGTGAGCTTATACCAGAATTCGATGCCAGACTACAAGAACTGATGAAAGAATACGATTCCAAAGACTTGACATCTGTCGTAAAAATTGATGCGAAACTGGAACTTTCAGAAATAGATGACTCTTTGATTGAAGATATTGAGAAATTGAGACCGTATGGCAGCGGAAATCCGGAACCTGTTTTTGAATTTGATAATTTAGAAGTTGAAAGAGTAAGGAACGTTGGAAAATTCGGAAAACATTTGAGCTTAACTGTGGGAAATGGAAAGAAACACGTTGATGCCATTGGCTTTGGCCTTTCAAATAAAATAGATGATAATTTCTATTCAAGACCAAATGTGAACATTGTGGCGAACATATGGGAGAACAATTGGAATGGAAGAAAAAAGGTTCAGCTTAACATCGTGGATTTAAGGATAAACAATGAAAGAAATTCAACCAGAATTTTAAGAAAAAACGCCATAAAAAGAAAATTTTCAAACGTGCTTTCTCTTGAAGAAAACATATTGGTAGTTGGCAATCCACATGTGGAAGAAAGAATGATACTTGAATCGTCTTTGCTTGAAGGAAGGTTAGTGGTGGTTGCTCCTTCCAATTCAATGATGAGAGATTTTTACTCTTCTGTGGCTCCAGAGGTGAAAGCCATCGGCAAAACGACAACTTATGTTGATGCGATAAACGATGGTTTCGAACAAGCCCATGTTGTGTTCACAAACGTTATCTCATTGAAGAAAGTTTTGAAAGACGGAGATAGTCTTTTCGTGTGTGAACCTCAACTTATGTACGAAATAGGATTGAGAGACCATTTAATAGAGGCTGTTCATTTTAAGAATCTAAGAAAAGTGCTTCTTTTTTCATCATTCTTAAGCCACGAAGTTGAAAACGATTTGAGTATCGATTTCAACATTGAGAGGGTTTTTCACGAGTACCATAAGAGAACAGTTGGCCTTATAGACGATAGAAATTCCAGAGAAAAATTCAATTTAGTCTCTTCTATAATAAATGAAAGAAATGAAAAGATAATGATAATATTTTCGAGCACGCAAAATTTAAAAGACACGTACAAACGTTTATGCGAATTGTATCCATCTATGTGTAAGAGCGAAAAACTAGTCCCTTACATTCCAAACTCCAATTCTCATCATCATATCTCAACTTCAATAAAAAGGGGAAAAACTAGAGTGCTTTTGACTTCTTCAACGTACGCATCAACGATTGACGAAATGGATAGAATCGTTTACTACGATTTTCCAAGAAATCATATTTCTTTTTTGAAGCCTCCAACACTTTTCGAAAACAACAACATCCCAATTATTCAAATGCTTTTTGGGGAAGAAGATTTCAATTCGAACATTAAAGAAATAGAAGAGCTATTTCCCCCTTATGAAAAGGTTAGATTGGCGGCAGAAATTTTGAGTGACGGATGCACAAAAGATGCCGAAAAGTGTTTGGTGGAAAGCGGTGTGAGCCGTTCTAAGGCGTTTTCAAAGATCTTCATATCTATTCTAAAAGAAGTAAACGCTTTTGAAGATGGGCGAATAGTTAGAATACCTAAAGTGCAAGAAGTTGAGAACTCGTCGCGTGAAAAAGAGGGAGAAGTGGAAAAAAAGATAGCTTTTTCCGTAAAGAAAAGACTTATGAACAGAAACACCAGGGAAATAGCCAAAATATTTCATAATCCCTTCGATGGTAATTATGCGAAAAGCATCCGTTGACTTTGGGACAAAAAGAAGTGGCATAGCAATTACAGATCCAACAGGAACTGTGGTAACAAACGTCAAAACCGTTCCGCCAAACGATGTTGTAAAAGAGCTCAAAAAGATAGAAAACCTCTCGGAAATTGTGGTTGGTCTACCATTGAATTTAAAAGGAAAATTCACTCCTTCCACATCTAAAGCGGTGGACAAGGCAATAGAAATTTCAAGAGAAATGGCACCAATACCAGTTTACATGGTTGATGAGCGTTTTACTTCAAACATTGCAAATCGTGAAATATTTTCTTCAAATTCGAAAAAAAGCATAGTCGATGAGTTGAGCGCTTCAATAATACTGCAAGACTACATGGAAAGAAGAATAAAAGCTTACAGGGTATCTTCCACGCTTCAACCACCTTCACCAGAAGTTGCAAATTTTTTTAAATTTCTCTCTCCAAAAAAGATAATCATGATCGGAAGCGCGTTGAGAGGATTGGAAAGCTATGATATAGCCCCCTTTGAAATATACGAAGATGACCCCGTATACTTTAGGTTAAGAGAAGTTAATATTTTTAGAAAAAATTTGAGAATAACTTTGCATTTTGGTGTATTTTGGGATATAATTCTACCGTACGTGGGTATAGAAGATTTGATTCTTACCGATCTGAATTGTTGGCATGAAATAGACGTGAAAAGGCTTCCACGTGGAATAAGAATTGCGATCGACGATGAAAAAGGATATGTAAAGATAGGGAATCAGTCACTAATTTTTTTAAAAGTGAAATAATGATGAAAAAAAACATTTTCAAGCTTTCAAGAGATTCGGTGAATTTTTTTAAGCATTCAAATGTAGTCTTTGACTTCGGTGTAACGGTTATTTCCAACATTGTGGTTGGTGGCCTGATAGGATATTATCTTGATAAGTGGACCTTCAACAACAAAGTTTTGCTTTTGGTTTTCTTGCTCCTCGGCACAATTTCTGGAATGTACAACGGCATGAAGGTGCTTTTAAAAGTAGCAGCAAAGGAAGAAAAAAAACAAAATGAAAAGTGACTCTCTTTCGTGGTCTTTAAACTTGTGGTCATCTTTTACGCCAGCGGGACTCTTTTTGTTTTTTCTGGATTGGAGAATTTTTCTGTCATTTCTTCTCGGGACAATTGGTTCTCAGTTATCCTTGTTGTTGATGGCAGAAGATGCCAATAAGGTAAAAGAAGGTAAGTTGAAATCCCTAAAGTTCGGTTTCTTAAAGAGGTACACTTTAAGTGCTGTGATTCTTTTGTTTTCCTCCATCTTTGGAATAAAAGGTTTGATCTTTGCCTTCTTCGGCTTGGAGTTGGCAAGGTTCACACTTATCACATACGTGGGGAGTGGTAAAACTTGAAGGTTTCTTTTTCAAAGGGAGAGAAGATTTTTCTTACGTTGTTTTTGATAGTTTACGCTGGCGTGGCGATCTGGAATTTTGGCAAAATTTCTTTTCCTGAAGGAATTGGAAAAGTGTGGCAGGTGCACGTACCTTTACCTTCGCTCTTGGGTACTTTAAATCCGATTACCGTTATAATGACCGTTGTTATCATGTCTATTCTCATTTACATGGCTGTTTCCTTCAAACGGCATTTAAGCAAGATTCCTTCCAAGAAGCAAGCTGCTATTGAGATTATTCTTTCTTTCGTTTACGATTTAGTCGAAGATGTGATTCCAGTCAAAGAGTTCGTTAAACCCACTTTCTACGTTTCGATGACCCTCTTTCTGTTTATCTGGTTTTCTAATTTGTTAGGTGGCATTCCTGGCATAAGCGTTGGAGTCTCAAGCCATCATCTCGTTTTAAATTTATTTACCGATACGTGGCCATCTCCGACTGGAGACTTGAATACAAACGTTACCTACGCGGTAATGGTTTTGTTTATAAGCCACATATTTGCCATAAAACTCAAAGGCTTTAAAAATTGGATGAAGGGATTTATCGATCCGAACCCAATAATGCTTCCAATGAACATAATAGGAGAATTGGCAAAGCCAGTTTCGCACTCACTCAGGCTCTTTGGAAACATCGCGGGTGGGGGCATCATGGTTTTGATGCTGAGCTATCTTGCAAAGTACACGATAGTTCCAATGGTACTGTGGGGATTCTTTGGATTTTTTGTTGGCACGATACAGGCGTTTGTCTTTTCAATGCTCGCAATTGCTTATATAAGCGTTCAACTTGAACAATAAAAAAAGGAGGAGATTGAAGTGGCAGATCTTTCTATGGCTCAGGCGGTTGTGGAAGCCGCAAAATACATAGGAGCAGGGGTGGCAATGGGAATAGGTGCCATAGGTCCGGCAATAGGTGAAGGACACATAGGGCAGGGAGCAATGGAATCGATGGGAAGGCAACCCGAAATGGTTGGAACACTCACAACAAGAATGTTGCTTTCTCAGGCGGTTGCGGAATCTACAGGTCTTTACGCCTTGCTTATTGCCTTTATGATCCTTCTCTTTTAAGTGGAGAGATAAAAAATGTCATCAGGAGTATTTGTCAATTTCAACGGTACATCTATACTTCAATTGATGAGTTTCTTTTTGTTGATGTACCTTCTTATCAAGTATCTTTATAAACCTTTTCTGGCCCTTTTAGATAAGAGGCGTCAGGATATAAAGGCGGAATACGATAAAGCTGAAGCGTCCAAGAAAGAAGCTGAAGAGATGAAGAAAAGAATGGAAGTTGAAATGAAAAAATTGGATGAAAAAATAAGCGCCATGTACGAAGAGGCCAAAGAGAGGGTAAAGAAGTACGAAGAAAGCGAGAAAAAACGTGTTCAAAGTGAGATAGCGAACATGCTGGAAAAAGGTCGAAGGGAAATACAAGAAGAGCAGTCGAAAGCCGAAGAAGCTTTGCGCACAAAAGTCGTAACATTGGCTATAGCTTTAGCCTCTAAGGTTATTCAAAAGGATTTAGACGATAAAGCGAAGAGGGAATTTTTAATGAATCAACTCTCTAAATTCGGTGATAAGAAATGAAAAGCAGCCGCGCTGTTGTGTTAAGGTATGCGAGGGCTCTTCTTGACCTGAACAATGCGCGATGTATAGATGCTATAAAAGTCTTGGCGAATATGGAAGACGAAAAGATCGTAGACTTTCTACGCGATCCAACAATTCCGCCTTCCCTTAAATCTAAAGTTGTGGGGGAAGTGTTTGGAATTGAGGAAAAATGCCAAAAGTTTTTGGAAGTGATCTTCGAGCACAAGCGTTTCAAAATATTCAAAGATCTTTACCAACTTTCATGGAAACTTTGGTTGAGAAAGAACAACAAAGAAGAAGTGAGAGTGGAAAGTGCCCAACAATTAAATGAAGAAGAGGTTCAAAAAATAGAAGAGGTCATAAGAAAAGTGAGAAGAACGGAGCCCGTTATAGAGCTTTCTAAAAATGAAGAACTCCTGGCAGGTATAGTCATAGATTTTGAAGATTCGGTAGTGGATATGAGTGCGGCCGGCGCTCTAAAAAAAGCGGCCAGTCTTATGTATGGAGGGTGATGGAATGCGTATAAACCCAGACGAGATAACAAGGGTTCTGCGCGAGAAGATAGAGAATTTCAAAAACGTTCCCGATCTGAAAGAGGTGGGGCGTGTCATTCAGGTGGGAGACGGAATCGCTCGCGTTTACGGACTTGAAAATGTCATGTCTAACGAACTTGTGAAATTTCAAAATGGAAGCATGGGAATGGCTATAAATCTTGAAGAAGACAACGTTGGAATAGTCATTCTTGGTTCGTACAAAGATATAAAAGAAGGGGAATTGGTTGAAAGAACCCATAGAATTGTTGAAGTTCCAGTAGGTGAAGAATTGATTGGTAGAGTCGTGGACCCTCTGGGCAATCCATTGGATGGCGGAAAGCCCATCTCTGCAAAGAAAATGAGGCCTGTTGAGAAAAAGGCCGTCGGAATTATCGAAAGGCAACCGGTTGACACGCCGTTGCAAACTGGTTTGAAATCCATAGACTCCATGATACCGATAGGCAGGGGACAGAGGGAACTTATAGTTGGAGACAGACAAACGGGAAAAACGGCCATAGCCGTTGACACGATAATCAATCAAAAAGGAAAAGGCGTTTACTGCATATACGTTGCCATAGGACAAAAAGGAGCCGCCGTGGCAAGGACAGTTGAAAAGCTAAGGCAATACGGAGCTATGGAGTACACAACGGTCGTCGTGGCAAGTGCAAGTGATCCGGCTCCCTTGCTTTATTTAGCGCCCTATGCGGGAGCGGCGATAGCGGAAGAGTTCATGTTTTCGGGGAAAGATACCCTTATTGTTTACGACGATTTAAGCAAACATGCCGTGGCGTACAGGGAAATATCGCTGCTTTTGAGAAGACCGCCTGGTCGTGAAGCGTATCCCGGAGACGTGTTCTATCTCCATTCAAGACTTCTGGAAAGAGCTGCGCGCTTAAGCGATAAACTTGGCGGCGGTTCCATGACAGCTTTGCCAATAATAGAAACGCAAGCCAATGACGTGAGCGCCTACATACCAACCAATGTTATATCCATAACCGATGGACAGATATACCTGGAGTCATCGCTTTTCTATTCTGGATTCAGACCAGCCGTAAACGTTGGGCTTTCAGTTTCAAGGGTTGGTGGCGCGGCTCAGACTAAGGCTATGAAGAAAGTCGCTGGGAATTTAAGAATAGAGCTTGCACAATTCAGAGAATTGGAAGCTTTTGCTCAATTTTCAACGGAACTCGATCCTGCTACCCAGGCGCAGATAAATAGGGGACAACACCTTATGGAACTCTTAAAGCAAGAGCAGTACGCGCCAATGCCATTTGAAGAGCAAGTCGTTTCCCTTTACACGGGTGTAAAAGGATATCTGGATGACGTTGAAATAGAGGCTGTTAAGAAGTTTGAAGAGGAATTTTTGAATTTCATGAGAGAAAAACATCCTGACGTGTTGGATGCCATTAAGCAATCGAAGGATTTAACGTTGGAAGTGGAAGAAAGATTGAAAGCTTCCATTGGAGAGTTCAAGAAAAATTTCAAGGTGAGCTAAGATGGGACGTGGGACAGAGCAACTCATAAAGAAGAAGATAAAATCTGTAAGTTCCACGATGCATATAACAAGGGCAATGGAAATGGTGGCAACTGCCAAGCTAAACAAGCTTCAAAGGATGGTAAAAAATTTTTACGACTATGAAAAGAATTTCTCGGATGTATTTGCCCGTGTGGTCGGGGCCGCTTCTGATTTCAATAGCCCTTTGATATACAAAAAAGAACCCAAAAAAACTTTGCTGGTCGTTTTTACAGGCGATATGGGGTTGTGTGGTTCGTACAATAACGATGTTATAGATTACAGTTACAAGGTTGCGGATGAACTTGGAGAAAAATTTACGGGTTTTTACGTAATCGGCTCAAGGGCAAAATCGAGAATGGCTTTTGATAAAAGGAAGATCAGGTACTCTGTTGTAAACGCTTACGGAACACCATCGTACGATGATGCGCAGAGTCTGGCGAATGAGTTGGTGGACATATATCTTAACGAAGAGGACGTGGATTCAATAAAGATCGTGCAGGGATATTCCAGGAACCCTTTGGTTCAGTTGGTTAAAGTCGAAGATTTTTTACCAATAAAACCAATTATGAATTCCAATAATTCTACTTCTGTGTACGATTACGAACCTCAACCTTCAGAGTTACTCAATGAAATTTTGCCCCAATATCTTGGAACAAGGATGTTTCGAATAATGCTCGAAGCGAGAGTGGCGGAACAAAATGCGAGGCAAAATGCCATGAGGAACGCTACAGAAAACGCCAAAGAATTGGTCAAAGATTTAACCCTTAAGTACAACAAAGTGCGTCAAGCGTATATAACGCAAGAAATAATAGAGGTTACGAACGGTTCAGAAGCGCTTAAAGACGCCTGATTAGGAGGTTTGAAATGGCTACTGGTAAAGTGGTTAGTGTAATAGGTCCTGTTGTTGACGTGAAGTTTTCTTCTGAAAGTCTTCCAGATATTCATAACGCTTTAAAGGTTAAGATAAACGATAGAGAACTTTTCATGGAAGTTGAACAGCTCATAGGAGACGATGTGGTAAGATGCGTGGCATTGGATTCCACTGACGGTTTGTCGAGAAATGAAGAAGTGGAAGATTTGGGAAAGCCCATAAGCGTTCCTGTTGGAAATGAGATAATGGGAAGGATGTTTAACCTTCTTGGTCAACCTATAGATGGCAAGGGAGAAGTTAAGGCAAAAGAAGCATGGCCCATTCATAGAAGTGCTCCTGATATGAACGATCAATCCACCGAAATAGAAATTCTGGAAACTGGAATAAAGGTTATAGACTTAATAGCTCCCTTTCCAAAAGGTGGAAAAATAGGATTTTTTGGTGGTGCAGGTGTTGGTAAAACCGTTTTGGTTATGGAAATGATCAGGAACGTCGCAATTGAACACGGTGGTTTTTCAATGTTTGCCGGTGTTGGTGAAAGAACAAGAGAAGGAAACGAACTCTGGAATGAAATGAAAGAAAGCGGCGTTATAGACAACACCGTTTTGGTCTTTGGACAGATGAACGAGCCACCAGGCGCGAGGTTCAGAGTCGCGCTGAGCGCTTTAACGATGGCTGAATACTTCAGGGACAAGCAGAACAAAGACGTGCTTTTGTTTATAGACAACATCTTCAGGTTTGTCCAAGCTGGTTCGGAAGTTTCGGCTTTGCTTGGTAGAATGCCTTCCGCGGTTGGATACCAGCCAACTTTGGCAACGGATATGGGAGAATTACAGGAAAGAATCACTTCCACGAGGAATGGTTCGATAACATCCGTTCAAGCGATATACGTCCCCGCCGATGATATCACAGACCCTGCACCAGCTACAACGTTTGCCCATTTGGACGCTACCATAGTTTTGTCAAGGCAAATAGCAGAGCTTGGACTTTATCCCGCCGTCGATCCTCTGGATTCGAACTCCAAAATATTGGACCCAAAGGTAGTTGGTGAAGAACATTACCAGGTTGCAAGGCAGGTTCAAAAAGTTCTTCAGAGATACAAAGATCTTCAAGACATCATAGCAATACTTGGAATGGAAGAACTCTCAGAAGAAGATAGATTAACGGTTCAAAGAGCCAGAAAGATCCAAAGGTTTTTAAGTCAGCCCTTCTTCGTTGCCGAACATTTCACCGGCACGAAAGGGCAGTACGTGCCATTGGAAGAAACCATAAAAGGCTTTAAGGAAATACTCGAAGGGAAATACGATGATCTACCAGAGCAGGCTTTCCTGATGGTTGGAACGATAGACCAGGCGGTTGAAAAGGCTAAAACCCTCAAGAAAGGGGCCTAAGCTGTGTTCAAGGTGAGGATAATCACTCCACAAAAGCGCGTTTTCGATGGAGAAGCCGTTTTTGTAGAATTCAAAACCGTTGAAGGAGCTATGGGAACGCTTCAAAAGCGCGCACCTTTCCTTGGAGCGTTAGCCATATCTGAATTGGAGATTGAAAAAAGTGGTGGAGAAAGAGAAAAATTTGCCATTCACGGTGGAATAGCCGAGTTTTCACACAACACTTTAACGATTCTTTCTGACACCGCGGAAAGAGCTGATGAAATAGATATCGAAAGGGCGAGAAGAGCTTTAGAAAAAGCGAAAATAGAATTGAAAAATGCGAAAGATGAAAAGAGTAAAAAAGATTTAGAAGGAAAAATTCAAAGGGCAATGGTGAGGCTGAAAGTGGCGAATAGGAAGTAATTTTTCTTATGAAAGAGAGGTGGAAAAGGTGAGAATAGGCATTCTCACGGGGGGTGGCGATTGTCCAGGTTTAAACGCTGTCATCCGTGGCATAGTTAAAGCGAGAAAAGACGAAGAAGTAATTGGAATAATGCGAGGATGGAAAGGTGCCATGGAAGGAACGTATGTTAAGTTAAGCGATGAAAATGTGGAAGGAATACATTTGCTTGGCGGGACCATTCTGGGTACTTCAAGGGTGAATCCATTTGCCACTGAAAATGGACCTGAAAAGGTTGAGAAAAATCTTAAAGAGATGAAAATTGATGCTCTCATAGCCATCGGAGGCGATGATACGCTGACGGTGGCTTCAAAATTTTCATCACGTGGGCTAAAAGTTATAGGAGTGCCTAAAACCATCGACAATGACGTTGCAAATACCGAATATACTTTTGGATTTCACACGGCTGTAAATGTTGGTGCCGATGCAATAGACAGACTTCAATCAACGGCAAAATCTCATGAGAGAATCATCTTTGTTGAATTGATGGGAAGGAATGCTGGATGGATAACGTTAGAAGCCGGTTTGGCAGCAGGCGCCCATTTGATACTCATACCTGAATTTCCACGAACGATTGATGAAATAATAAAGATACTCAATAAAAGAATGAAGGAAAAAAGATACGCGGTTGTGGCGGTGGCGGAAGGCTTTAAACCGACCGAATTGGAGCAGGTAGTGGGAGATAAAACTACCGTCGATGCTTTTGGGCATATAAAGCTTGGAGGAATTGCGCACTATCTTGCTGAGATAATTGAACAAAAAACGGGATATGAAACTCGTTCCGTTGTTCTAGGGCATCTTTTAAGGGGCGGAACGCCAACCGCTTTTGACAGAATACTTGGGACAAGATACGGTGTTGAAGCAATGCGTTTGGTTCAGCGTGGAGATTTTGGAAGGATGGTTGCTTTGCGTGGAAATGATATAATATCTATACCAATTCAATACGGTGTTGCCACGAAAAAAGTGGTTCCTTACGAATACTACAAATTGGCGGAGATGTTTTTTGGATGAAGGGAGAACATCCATTTGTAAGATGGGCTATAAAAGTGATAGAATCAAAAGTTAGGAGGGGTATTGTTCCAAAGCCCGATCCTGAAGAGTTGCCCCCTGAAATGTTTAAAATAAAATCGGGGGTGTTTGTCACGTTGCATAAGGAAAACGGTGAGCTTCGTGGATGCATAGGCACTTTCCTTCCAACGACAGAGAATATAGCTCATGAGATAGCTCAAATGGCTGTGGAAGCCGCTTTAAGGGATCCACGTTTTCCACCGGTTCAACCCACAGAGCTCGATTCTTTGGTGGTGAACGTTGATGTTTTATCCACTCCTCAAGAAGTTCGCAGCCTTGAAGAACTGGATCCAAAAAAGTACGGTGTAATAGTTGAAAGCGGCTGGAAAAGGGGGTTGCTTTTGCCGGATCTAGAAGGTGTAGATACCGTAGAGGAACAATTAAGAATTGCAAAACTAAAAGCGGGGATAGGTGCCAACGAAAGAATAAAAATATACAAGTTCACCGTGGAGAGATATCGTTAAAGGGGGAAGAGCGTTGGAAGAGAAAGACGTAAAAGAAGTTGAAAAAGTACTTTCATCTTTGGATGGAATTCAAAAGGCAAAGGTTGTGGTCGATGAATTGACAGGTGAAATGAAAGAGATACACGTGCTTTCATTGGCCGATAAGAATTCAAAGCAAATAGTGAGAGATGTGGAAACCGCTGTGCTCACCGTTACAGGGGAAAGAATTGATAGGAGAATAATAAGCGTGGCACAGATGTCCGCGCCTTCTGTTTCAAAAAACAAAAATTCGAAACCATTTTTGGAAGAAAGTATCACAAGCGGAAAGAGATTTAGAATAGAATCGGTCGGTTTTTCAGAAGACGAAATGGAAATTGAAGTAAACGTTGAACTTTCTGACGAAGAAGAAATCAGAGAAGCTTCAAAAAGGGGAGTGCGTTCTTTTAAAAACGTTCTCAAATTATCCGCCGAGGCAACTATAGAAGCGGTGGAAAAATTAACCAATTCTTCGATGAGAATATCGCTTGACGATGTAAGAGAGGTTTCAACTGGAGAAAGGAAATTTTTTCTTGGTGTTATGACCGTTTTAAAATCAAATGGCCTGAGCAAAGAGCTCGTTTTTGCGGGGGCAGTTGGATTCAACGCGGTTAGGAACGTGGCAGAAGCCGTGGTTGATGAGATAAACTCAATGTTGAATTTCTAAGAGGGTGATGTTTGATTGGCAAAGGTATACGTTTTAACGTCTGGAAAAGGCGGAGTTGGTAAGACAACTCTGACAGCTAATTTGGGAACGGCAATGGCTTTAGGTGGCGAAAGAGTTGCGCTGATAGACGCCGATATAGGATTAAAAAACTTAGACGTTGTGATGGGATTGGAAAATAGAATTGTCTACACGCTGATAGACGTTGCAAACGATAAAGTGGGAGTTTTCGACGCTTTGGTAAGACACAAACAAATAAAGAATTTGAGTCTTTTACCGGCTTCTCAAATAGCCACCAAAGAAATGGTTTCTCCGGAAGACATGAAGAAGATTATTGAAGAGATGAAGGAAAGATTTGATTACATATTCATCGATTGCCCGGCAGGTATAGAAAGAGGCTTTAGAAATGCCGTTGCCGGTGCGGACGAAGCTTTGGTAGTTACAACACCGGAATTGCCCGCCATCACAGACGCTGATAGAGTTATAGGTTTGCTGGAAAATATGGGCTTTCAGGACGATAAGATCCATTTAATAGTTAACAGATTCAAGCCTCACATGGTAAGGCACGGAGACATGTTAAACATAGAGGATATAAAGTCAGCCCTTTCCATAGACGTGATAGGTATTGTACCGGATTCAGAAGAGATAATAATCTCCACTAACAAAGGAATCCCTCTGGTGCTTAGCGATGGAAATTCAGAAAGTGTTATGCACAAGGTTTTGGAGGACATAGTTAAAAGACTTAAAGGCGAAGATGTACCCGTTCCAAAGTTGAGTGAACTGGAAGAGAAAAAAGGGTTTCTGGAAATTCTTAAATCTATTTTTGGACGTCGTCGAAGCGGAGATGACTGATAATGGGATTCTTAAGCATATTTTCGAAGAAGCGTAACAAAAAAGAAGAAGTCAACGCTCGCGACTCCGCTAAAGAAAGGTTGAAATCTTTGGTGGGAAACGGGCGAAGGATGGTATACAGAATAGACGATTTTAAAAATCCAGAAGAGCTTGCCCAAAAAACCGCCGAGATAAAAAATGAAATTCAGAAAAAAGCCTCCCAATTATTCAAGACGGATGAGGCAAAGGTTAAAGTTGTGGTTGAAGAGCACAACGGATACGTTGTGATAATTGCAAATATAAATTTTGAATGAGAAGTGATAAAAATGTGGACTACATTGAATGTTAGAACGCACGAACATTTTGAAATGGTAGATATTACACAAGAAATAGAAAAATTAGTTAGAAAGAGTGGTGTAAAAAGCGGAAGGTGCATCGTTTACGTTCCACACACCACCGCCGCGGTTACGATAAACGAAAATGCCGATCCATCTGTGAAAAGGGATATTCTCCATGAGTTGTCAAAGGTTATTCCATGGAATGACGAATACACGCATATAGAAGGAAATTCGGCGGCTCACATTCTCTCCACACTTGTTGGTGTTTCTGAGCTTTTGCCAATAGAAGAAGGACATTTACTTCTTGGAACGTGGCAGGGAGTTTATTTCTGTGAATTCGATGGTCCGAGAAGTCGAAAGGTGCTCATATCAGTTGTGGAGGATTGAAAAATGGGGAGAAAAGCATTTTTTATTTTGATTGCATGTATCGTCGGCGTTTTTTTCACTTACGCTCTGGGCAATGATTTTCCAATGGGAAGTGTCATGAATTTCAATCCCGCTTACATGGTTTCAAATACGAAGTGGGCACTTTCTTATGAATCTTACTTTGAAGGACAAAAGATGAACATCATGGTTTTTCAACCTTTTGAAAACGGCTTTGCCGGGAAGATAGGCTTTTACACGGATTCCAAGGGGAATGGCATTGCTTACTCTATAGCCTCAAAACGGGGAAATTTAGCACTGGGAAGCGATCTTACTCTCTCAAACGATGCGTCTTCTTTATCTTTTGATGTTGGCTTTGGAATGATTCAAAATGTGCTTAAGAATCTCATTTTTGATCTAAGAGTGCCGCACGCTTTTACATACGTTTACAAAGAGGGTATACAAGTTCATCCAAATGCGAAAATGGCTTTGAATTTCGTAAAAAGAAATTGGAACGCGGCCCTTTTCGCTGGAATTGATTACCCATGGGTAAGTGGAGGAGCATGGGGAAGCTTTTCCGCATTTGGGGCGCAGGCTTATTTGTATTTTGAAAGCGGATATGATTCTTCTATCTCAACAGTGGAAGAACAGAAATTGGATTTCATTCTTCAATACACACTTTCCAACGTTAAATTGGCTTACATTTATGATAGTTACTCAAACACACTTATGGGTAAAAAAAGTTTGAAGAGCCACGGAATTAGAATATCCGTTGAATGGTGATATGGAGTGTTTGTAGACAAAGCTAAGATATACGTTGCCTCCGGTAAAGGCGGGAATGGAATCGTTAGTTTTAGAAGAGAAAAATTCGTCCCGAAAGGTGGCCCAGATGGCGGAGACGGCGGGAATGGTGGTTCTGTAATAATAGAAGCCACTTCTTCTATGAACACTTTAATAGATTTCAGATATCACAAGCATTTCAAAGCCGAAGCCGGCGAAAACGGAAAGAGCTCCAATATGACCGGTAAATCGGGAAAAGATCTTGTGATTTACGTTCCTGTGGGCACCATAGTTAAAATAGACGGAAAGCATATCGCCGATTTAAACGAAAGTGGAAAACGTGTTGTTGTTGCCAAAGGCGGAAAAGGTGGAAAGGGAAACAGCCACTTCGCAACCGCTACAAGACAAGCTCCAACAATAGCGGAAAATGGTGGCGACGGAGAAGAACATTGGGTTGAGTTAGAGCTGAAACTTCTTGCGGATGTTGGATTAATAGGATTGCCAAACGCTGGAAAATCCTCTCTTATTTCGGCGATGACAAACGCACATCCCAAAGTTGCGAATTATCCTTTTACAACTCTGGTACCTGTGCTTGGAAAGGTGGACATGGGATTTGGCAAATCTTACATTTTGGTCGATATCCCGGGAATAATAGAAGGAGCACATTCAGGGACAGGACTTGGAGATGAATTTTTAAAGCACGCCGAAAGAACTCGCATAATGGCACACGTCGTGGATATTTCTGGGGATAATCCAATAGAAGATTATGAAATTGTTCGTAAAGAAATGAAATTGTACGATCCTTCTTTTGAAAAGAAACCAGAAGTGATAATTTTGAACAAAATAGATTTGGTTGATCAAAATAAAATTGAAGAAGTTAAGAGAAAATTCGAAGGCAAAAAAGTGCAATGTGTTTCCGCTTTAACAAGAACGGGCTTGGAAGAATTAAAAAAGGTGCTTTACTACGAACTGCAAAACGCTCCAAAAATAGAATTCGAAGTTGAAAAATACGAATCTCAAAAAGACGAAGAAGAGGAAGCCCCTTTGGTTGTTGAGAAAAAAGAGGGGATATTTTTCGTAAAGGGAAAAGAAGTCGAAAAATTGTTAAAAAAATATCAAATAGGCTATAAAGACGCTTACGACCTTTTCATGAAAAAGTTGGACAATTTAGGGCTCGAAAGAATGTTGAAAAGGGCAAATGTTAAAGATGGAGATACGGTTGTAATTGGAAATATGGAGTTTGAGTATAAAGAATGAGAGTAGGCATATATGGGGGGACTTTTGATCCGGTTCACAACGGTCATGTGGTGATCGCCACAAAGATAACAGAACTTTTAAATTTAGACAAACTCATCGTAATGCCGGCGTACATTCCACCCCATAAAGTTGAAAGAAAAAGAGTCGAATTTTCTAAAAGATTTAAATGGTTGGAATTGGCCTTTAAAGATTTAGAAAAGGTGGAAGTATCGGATTTTGAGGGCAAAAAAGAAAAAATTTCGTATACCATAGAAACGGTGGAACACTTTGAAAAAGTGTACGGTAAGTTGGTGTATTTGATAGGAGAGGACAATTACCTATCGATAGACAGATGGTACAGATACGAAGACTTTTTGAAAAAAGTTGAATTGTGGATCTATCCTCGTTCGTGCAATTTAAAAGAAAAAGATGTTAAGAGATGGGCTTTTATATCTGATGATATACATATCGCAAAAGATGTTCCTTTAATTCAAATTTCCTCAACGGTAATTCGTGAAAGGATAAAAAATGGATTGACAATAAGGGGATACGTTCCAGAAAGTATAGAAAAAGACGTTTGGCAAGCGTACCAATAAGGAGGAATGCAAAATGTCTAAAATAAAAAAAGTGACTTTTGAACTTAAGGAGTACGAATTTCCAGAACCTTTTAAAATAACGGGAGCCATTCATACAAAAGCGGAAAATATAGAAATCACGGTTGAATTGGAAAGTGGCGCTACCGGAATAGGGGAAGCGTCTTACTCTTATCGCGTTAACGGCGAGATGATAGCGTCCCTGCTTGCGATGGAAAATAACGTTAACGACATGATCAAAGGCATGGACGTGAAAGATTACAGGAAAACCTTCGATATCATCGATGGCTTTTCAAGGACGGCTCCAAGTGTAAAAGCCGGCGTTCAATTCGCAGTTCTGGATGCGTTGAGCGTTGAGATAGGCGTACCGGTTTATCAAATACTTGGAGGAAGCACGAACAGGATAAAAACGGACAAGACTGTTGGTATAGATGAATTGGAAAAAATGGTGGAAAAGGCAAAAAAATACTATTACACAGAAGGATACGAAACGCTTAAGATAAAGGTTGGACTCGATTTGAAAGAGGACATAAAAAAGATGATAGCGATATCCGAAGCTACAAAGGGGGCGGCTTACATAGTCGATGCAAATCAAGGTTACTCGCCGAAAGAAGCGATTCAATTCGCGGATGCAACTTATAGAAATGGCGTTAACATTGTCGTTTTTGAGCAACCAACGATGTGGAACGATCTTGATGGTTTAAAGTTAATCAGGCAAAACTCTCCATTTCCAATAGCGGCAGATGAAAGCGCCAGGAGTAAATATGACGCCTATGAACTCATAAAAGAAGGATGCGTTGATTTCATCAACATTAAACTCATGAAATCCGGTATTTCGGATGCGCTGGCAATTGTAGAACTTGCCAAAATAACAAATACAAAACTCATGATAGGCTGCATGTCCGAAAGCAGTGTTGGCATAAACCAAAGCGTTCATTTTGCCGCTGGTACTGGGGCTTTCACGTATCATGATCTAGATTCGCACATGTTAATGAAAGAGAATGAATTCAAAGGTAAATTCAAACAAAGCGGGCAAGAAATAACTTTATGAAAGTTTCGTTAATAGCCGTTCTAAACGCCAACGGAAAAATCGCGAAAGATTCTTCTTTAACCGTTGATTGGAATTCTCGTGAAGATATGGAATGGTTTAAAAAAGTGACTATGGATATGGGAACGGTTATTGTAGGGAGAAAAACATTTGAATTGATAGAAAGACCATTACCTCACAGGCTGAACGTGGTTATGACGCGAAGGAAAATTCATGAAGAAGGTGATAACAACGTCATCTTCACCACACAAGACCCAAAAGGTATATTGGATCTTTTGAAGAAATCCGGAAAGAAAAAAGTTGCCGTTATAGGGGGAAAAGAGATCTTCAGTTTGTTTTTGAAAGAAAATTTGATCGACGAGATGTACATAACTTACGAGCCAATTCTATTTGATGGAATCGATCTTTTTGAAAATGTAGCTTACGATATTCGCTTAAGGACGGAAGAAATTAGAAGGTTAAAATCTGGTGCGATTGTCGTTCATTACACTTTAAAAAACGGGGATGAAAATGAAAGAATTTGAAGAGATAGAATTGCTGTTGAGAAGAACCTGTTTCAGGGTAAAAGTTGCCGGAAGGTTGGTATTAAAGGATTTTGAGCTGACCGCTTCCCAATTTGATATACTTCAATACCTTTATTTTGAAGGGCCGCAGCGCATGACACAGTTAAGCGAAAAGATGGGTGTCACGAAATCTACAATGACAGGCCTCGTTTCTAGATTGGAAAGCGCGGGTTACGTTACGAAGAAGACTTACGAAAAGGATAAACGGGTCATATTGGTTGTCATAACCAAAGATGGGGAAACGATAATAAAACGGGTTATAGAAAAGAGAATAGATTTCATAACCTCTTCGCTGCGGGATGTAAATAGCTCTGAGCTCCTTAAGAATCTTAGAAATATATACAACGCCGTGTCGAAGGAGTTCGATCAATTGGAAAAGAGATGAATGGTTTTTCCGCGGAGACGTTGTGGTGAAATCTTTCCTTCACTTTCCCAATTCTTTAAAATTTCAGGTGTAACGGACTCACTTACCGGTGCAAAGGTTAAGCGATGGAAAAGCGTTGGCCCCATTTTTTTAATCGCTCGAAGATGTTGATGTGTTGCGTACCCGACGTTTCGTTCAAAGCCATAGCCGGCAAAAAAGGGAGAGAGTTTTTTCATTATTTCGTCTCTAAAAACTTTTGCTGCTATTGAAGCGGCGGCAATGGAAGGGCTTTTTCCGTCACCTTTTACCACGCTTTCATGGGGAAAATCAAATCCCATTTCAAGCCCATCTACAAGGACAAAGGCTTTTATTCCCAGATTTTGATAAGCCCTTTGCATGGCAAGCCTTGTGGCATTTAGAATGTTGTAAAAATCTATTTCTGTGGGTGTGGCCATGCCAATTGCCATCTGAGCGTTCATCAGAATTTCTTCTAGCGCTTCTTTTCTTCTCTTAGGTGTCAACTTTTTTGAATCGTCCACTTTTTTTACCCAATCGCCCCATTTTTCTATTTTAACGGCTGCGGCAACAACTGGACCAGCGAGCGCTCCTCGCCCAACTTCATCTATTCCCACCACGTTTTTGTATCTGGATATGTACTGTAAGTCGAATTCTTCTACCATTTTCCACCCTTTACCTTTTTCAATTCATCTCGGTAAATGACGGCTTCTTCAAAACGCCATTCACTCGCCGCCTCGTTCATTTTTTGCTCCAGGAGGGTTATGTATTCCTCAACGTCTACCTTTTCTTTCATTTTAAGAACTTCTTTGACGTTTTCATCTACTTTGTACTCTTTTTCGTCGTTACCCGTGTTCATGAAAAATTCGTCTATCTTTTTTTGTATGGTTTTCGGAGTTATATTGTGTGCTTTGTTGTAGGAGATCTGTTTTTCCCTTCTGCGCTTCGATTCTTCTATAGCTCTTCTCATTGAATCGGTTATTCTATCCGCGTAAAGGAGAACTTTGCCGTTAACGTTTCTCGATGCCCTTCCCATTGTTTGAATAAGTGAAGTTTCCGATCTCAGGAAACCTTCTTTGTCCGCGTCCAAAATGGCAACCAGAGAAACTTCTGGCAAATCCAATCCTTCCCTCAAGAGGTTAACTCCGACAACAACATCAATATCCCCTTTTCTCAGTTTGGTAAGCACCTTCATCCTTTCCAAAGTGTCTAAGTCCGAATGAACGTATTTCGCACGGTATCCCATTTCTTCAAGATATTGGCTTAGTTTTTCCGACATTTCTTTTGTTAAAGCAACCACCAGAGCCCTTTCATTTCTTTTTTTTAACTCTTGCAATTCATCTATCAAATCATCTACTTGGTTAAGTGTGGGTCTCACCTCTACCTCTGGATCTATCAAACCGGTTGGCCTGACGATTTGCTCGACAATCACATCAGAGTGAGAGCGTTCGTACTTTCCCGGTGTAGCGGAAACGAAGACAATTTGTGGGGCCCTTTGCAAAAATTCTTCAAATTTCAAAGGTCTGTTGTCGTAAGCGCTTGGCAAACGAAAACCGTATTCCACAAGACTTTTTTTTCTACTTCTATCCCCTCTGTGAATTCCTATTATTTGTGGCACACTTATGTGTGATTCATCGAGAAATACCAAAAGATCTTTTGGAAAATAATCCATAAGCGTCCATGGCGGATCCCCTGGTTTTTTCCCACTAAAATGGCGCGAATAATTTTCTATTCCGCTACAATGACCGGACGTTTCAAGTGCCTCTATATCAGACAAAGTTCTTTGCTTTAACCTTTGAGCTTCTAAAATTTTGTTTTGCTTTCTTAATTCCCTTAAACGCTGTGAAAGTTCCTCACGAATTGATTTGATCGCTCGCTCAACTTCCTCACGCGTAGAGGTGAATTCTTTCGCTGGATACAAAACTATTCTATCTATTTCGTCAATGGTTTTTCTTGTGATTGGGTCTAAAAGCAATATTCTATCCACTTCATCATCAAAAAATTCCACTCTTACGACTATTTCATCGTAAGGAGGTATTATTTCAAGCACTTCACCATGAAGTCTGAAAGTGCCGGATGACACTTCCGCGTCGCTTCTGTGATATTGCATTTGGGAAAGCTTCTTCAGCATCTTTTTTCTTTTAATCTCTTCTCCCCGTTTCACGACAAGATTTATGTCTTTAAAGTCTTTTGGATTTCCACTGGCATACAAACAAGAGACGCTTGCCACCACGACAACGTCTCTTCTTGTTATCACAGCTTTCATCGCGGAAAGCCTCATTTTTTCTATTTCTTCGTTTATATCGGCTTCTTTTTCTATGTAGACATCCTTAGAGGGAAGGTAGGCTTCTGGTCTGTAATAATCGTAGTAGCTAACGAAAAACTCCACCCTGTTTTTTGGAAAAAACGACTTGAACTCTCTGTAAAGTTGGGCGGCCAGGGTTTTGTTTGGAGAAATAACCAATGTTGGCCTGTTAAGGCTGGATATAACATTGGCCATCGTGAAGGTCTTACCTGAACCTGTAACTCCCAGTAGTGTCAAAAACCTTTTTCCATTTTCTATCTCGTGAGTTAAAATTTCTATTGCCCGTTCCTGATCTCCGGAAGGCGAAAAGGGGCTTACCAATTCGAATTTCATTTTTTCACTTCAAACTGTAAAGTCTTTCTTTTTTGCTCAGTATTTTTGTGATCCTTATTCCGAAGTTTTCCCCTATTACCACCACTTCTCCTTCCGCAATCGCTTTTCCGTTCACCAGAATATCGACCGGTTCCCCTGTTAGCTTTTCAAGTTCAATAAGCGAACCACTCCCCAGATCCAACACCTGTTTCAATGTCATGTTGGTTCTTCCAAGTTCAACGGAAATGTCTAGCGGAATGTCAAGCAACGCTTCCAATTTGCTTGCGGGCACCATCTCTTTTTCTTCTTCAAGTTCTTGAAATTCAGCTTTCTTCGCCGGCTGTGAGAACTTCTTCTTTTCCTTCTTAGCTGGCGCTTGAACTTGTGTCGGTGCGGCAGGTGAAGGCGTTACAGGCTCTTCGTTTTGCACGCTTTCATCATTTTCAGCGTCTTCTTCTTCCATCTGCGATGGCAACGTGTCCGTTAGGAAACTCGCAAATTGCTTTGCGAATGATGGAGACATTAGCTGCATCATATCGCCTTCGGCCAACTCTCCAACCTTCATTTTAAAGTGGACTTCCACCACTTTTTCTCCTTCGTAAACTGGTGGAAAGTCAACGTTTTCATCGTCGAAGTTAACTTCCTCAACCTGAGGAGGAGATATATCCACAGGTTTTTTGATGATTTCAGAAAGCGCTGTGGCCGCGGATCCCATCATCTGATTCATCGCTTCACCAACTGCGCTTAACTTTATCTCATCGAGTTCATCGCTTACGTTTTCACCACTTCCGCCCATCATTATATCGGAGATGACAGCCACAACATGAGGTTCAAGTATAAAGGCGTTGGTACCGTTTAAGCCTTGCGTGTAATCCACACGCACTATAACCTTTTTTCCCTTGAATTTTTTCTTGACATCGGAAAGGTTTGCCTCATTTACGGATGGGGTGGTTATCTCAACTCTTTTTCCCAGAAGCGTTGAAATGGCGGTGGCGGCGGAGCCCATGGAGATATTTCCAAGTTCTCCTATCGCGTCCATTTGCATTTCACTTAGCAGCGGAGCAGACTCACCGCTTTCTTTGTTCTCAGAATTTTCAGAAGCGGCGTTGGCCGCTTGAAGCAAAGCGTTGATCTCCTCTTGAGATAATTTTTCATTGTCCATTCGCTATCTCCTCCGCGATTTCCTCCACGGGTTCTACGATTTTAACTGCTTTGAATCCTTTGTGTTTTCCCGGAATGCACTTGAACTTTTTCTTTCCATTAACGTAGAGGTCTACCAAATCGTCTACATGTCTATCTAACATTATCACGTCTCCTTCATCCAGATCTAAAAGCTCCTCGAGCGTTAACTTAACTTCACCAATGGAAACGGACAAATTCAAAATGGATTCTTCCAACAATTCCCTTAACCTTTTTTCTTCTTCTTCACTTACACCCTGAGTTCCCTCTTTGAAGTACGATTCGGCGTAAAGCTTAGAAGCAAACGATTCAAGAACTGATGAAGGCCAACATAAATTCATAAAGCCTTCGGCTTCTCCCAATTTTACGTCTAAAGTAACCATCACGACCATTTCGTTGGGAGGGATTATTTGGACAAATTGAGGGTTGTTCTCTATTGTAACAAGTTCAGGGGTAAACGGATATATATCGTTCCACGCTTCTTTCAAGGTGGATAAAATTCTTATAAGTTCACTTTTGGCAAGTGTGGACTCTATGTCCGTTAAAGCACGGAACTTCTGGTAAACTCCTCCAATCCCACCTAACAGCCTGTCTATCATGGCAAAGACGATCTTCAAATTCAATTCAACTAAAGCGTTGCCATGAAGCTCTGGCGCTGTGAAAACCCCCAAAAAGGTTGGAGGGGTTATGGATCTCATAAATTCCTCATAAGTTATCTGATCTATGGAAGCGTTTGTTATTTCAACAAAAGTTCTCATTCTGCCAGAAAGGTAATTTGATACCCCCCTTGCGAAATTTTCATGGATCATCTCAAGGGTTCTCAACTGTTCTTTAGAGAATTTACTTGGTCTGGCAAAATCGTAAACTTTTATCTTTTTCTCTTCTTCTTCATTCTTTACCTGTTCCGCCGATAGTTCTCCCGTTTCCAGCGCTTGAAGAAGGGAATCTATCTCACTTTGATCTAATACTTCAGGCAAACATCATACCTCCTCATACTGGAGCAACGGCCTTTATGTACAGGTAAACTTGGAGCACCCCCAAGGGCGCTTTACTTCCAGTGAAGCCGGTTATTTGATCTACCAGATCCACTATTTGTTGTTTCAGAGTTTGAAGACCATCTGGATTGAGTATTTCACTTGGACTCTTGCTCAATATAAGCGTTTGCAGCCCATCCATAATTTGAGGCGTATCAAGACCTATGGCTTGACTGCATTCTTTGCTACCTACCAAAAAAGAGAGACTGTCCACAACTAAAACCTGATTGCCTCCCCGTAACGGAAAAGTCGCGTTAGAACCACTCCTTATCAAAACGGCCATCGTTCGAACTACCTGATTGGTGACTTTTTGAGGTTTGGCGGGTTTATTCATTTTTTTAATTAGAAAATAAGTTCCTCCCATGGATATCATAACCGACAAACTTACCACGATGAGTAACGACATAAGTCCGCCTTTTTTCTTCTTTTTCTTTTCTTTGTCCGCCATCTTAATCCCCCTGCTTTTTGATTAGTATGTCAACCCTTCGGTACGAATCTCGAACTTCTTTGGTTATGGACGCCACTTCAGCATTCAATTTTGACGCTTCCTGAGAGAGCTGATCGTAGTTTATCTGACCTGAAGCGTATTCTTGCCTTATCGCTTGCAATTTCTGCTCGACGGAAAAAGTTTCACTTTTCAGTTTTTTCAGCATTGGTTCATCCCCCAAACCTATCGCCACGAAACGAGATGGATCGTACCAATAATTCGGATCGAATTGACCATTCATGATTTCTACCACTTCTTCATTCGCCCTGGCGTTTTTCAATTCATGCAAGAAAAACCATA
Source organism: Mesoaciditoga sp. (assembly GCF_054006115.1). Taxonomy (NCBI): domain Bacteria; kingdom Thermotogati; phylum Thermotogota; class Thermotogae; order Mesoaciditogales; family Mesoaciditogaceae; genus Mesoaciditoga; species Mesoaciditoga sp. Next base: position 31,385 of record NZ_JBPNHS010000019.1, read on the forward strand.
TAACCGACGCCGCTCTAGCGGCACTTAGATGCCATTTAGATGGGTATATCGAATCTTTTGGTAAAGGTAAATCCGTCGTGTAACCGTAAACCCATAATGGATTTGTGGAATGTTCTATTATACTTTTTCCAACTTCCGAAAGCAAATCTTTCGCTTGAGCGGTTAGCTCTGCAGAACC
>NZ_JBPNHS010000020.1:0-15581 GCF_054006115.1 Mesoaciditoga sp.
CATTCATATGTTGAGATGAGTATTTTCCAAAGCCAAAATCATGGTAATCATTTTCTGAGATGGAATAAGAGCTTATTCTCTTTCCGTCGAAAAGCATGTTCTTTCTCATCCTTACTATGTAGTGATACCCATTTCTATGAATGTAATCTAAGAATGCAGGACTACAGAATTCTCCATCCGCCACAATGGTCACTTCAACATGAGAGGGTATTATGCTTTTCAACAAGTCAATCATCTTTACTCTGTCTATGGCTCTTTTCCTTTCTCTGAGAAGAAAAGCTATTGGCAAGGTTCTATTTCTTACAACTAACGCCGCAGTGAATAAATATCTTTTCTGTATCTGTGTCCAATCAATGTCTATGAGAATTGAATCGTTATTTCCTGATACACTCAATGCTATGCGAAAGAGCACCTTGAATATCTTATCGTTGAATGAAGAAAGAAATCTTTGGATATGCTTGATTGTATGCTTTGCAGTTGTATTGGATGGAAAGAACAACGCCAATTGCCTTATCCTTGGCTTGGAATGAAAGAAAAGCATCTCTATGAAAGAAAGTAATACTTTCCCCGCAAGCGGGGGCAGACTTCTTACATGAAATGACTTCTTCAACGCTTCCTACATGGGAGCAGACTTCTCAATTTGGAAAGTGGCTCTCTTGATTCTTCTCACAAAACTTGGAGGAGTGGCAACGTAGTTGATGAGGAGGGTTCATCTTTACTTTTGATTTCAATGCTAACGGCTTTCCAATTGATTTCGTAATCTTCACGCACAGGTTGAGAATATTTCAAAAAATAGCTTTGAGGCGTGTCAATTTGATGCCCAATCTTCTTCTAAAATTCCCATTATCACCTCATCGTAATACTTGCCATCCCTGTATATCTGTTCCCTCAGCGTGCCTTCGATTCTGAAACCTACCTTTTCGTACGAACGAATGGCCCTTTTGTTGAACGAAAAAACATGAAGTATAACTTTGTGGATGTTCATCTGATCGAAGATGAACTTAACCAACACCTTCATGGCATCCGTACCGTATCCCTGCGACAAAAAATCCTTTCCCAAAAATATTCCCACCATCGCAACGCTGTTTTTCCAATCGACGCTGTTTATTCCGCAACCACCAATGTAAGTTCCATCCGCTTTCTTTTCAATCGCGAAGTTGTATGTATCACCCTTCGCGTTTTGGTCTTCGTACCATTTTTCCTCTTCTTCCAACTTCCAAGGAAATGGAATTCCGGGAACCAAAGTTCTCTTGATTTCTGGATCGTTTACGTATTTCCATACGGTTGGAATATCTTCTTTGTGGTATTCTCGAAGTCTTACCATTTCTCCTTCAAGCATTTTTTCACCAGCCTTTTATACTATCCTTTTCTCCTCGCTCCATATGAAACAAGGGCAGACCCTATCCCCATGAATATCATGAACTGAATAATGAGGACGCTGCTATGCTCTGGATGATTGTAATCAATGTTATTCGCAAAGATAACGATTTCCACAATTATGATGATAACGCCGATTATCACACTCGCTATTCTGCCTTTCACGATAAATCATATCCCCCTTGGTCAGCTTTGCTGCTACTTCCCCCGCTTGCGGGGGCAGATTCATTGAATGAAATGGCTTCACTGCCAATTCTATTGTAAACGAGGGCAGACTTCTTAAAAAATAGCTTCACCGGTACCTCCTCGATTTTAGCATGTTTTTCTGTTTCACTTTTTGTAAGCTATCCAAATTTGTCGATTTTTCTTAAAATAGGTATAATATGCACGAATCTCATTTCAGTGCCGTAATTGTGTTGTTAAGGAGAATTGTGTGAAGATCTTGTGGCGTGTGCTGGTTTCATTGATTGTATTTATAATGGTATACTTCATTTCCATCTACATTTTCTCTCCAAATGGACAACTTCTTGAAAGATGGCAATTGTCCTTTAAAGGAAAGAAAGAATTTATTCGCGTGCCCTTCGAGCTAAAGACAAAGCATCCAAAATTGCTAACATTTACGACCAACTTTGAAGGAAAAGTGGGAGACACGCTCGTTTTTCCGCAAGTTGAAGGTGGAGGGTTCGCCGTTTATTTGAACGGCAAAGAGATCTACCAAACTGGAAATCTCAAAAACGGCACCGCAAACATATGGAACTCCATCTTTTCAATTCCACTTTCATGTTATTTGAAAAACGGAGAAAACGTGCTAAAAGTGAAAGTCTTCGCTCTTTACAACGGCGGTTTTACTGTGGCTCCTTACATAGGATGGCGTTCGCAAATAGAAGGGAAAATTTTGGCGACGAGATTTTTAAAATCTCAAATTACTTTGATCGTCATGGGAATGGCATTAGCCTTAGGACTGATACTAACTTCTTTGGCATTTATGGACGATAGAAACAGGAGAAGGTATTTTGTCATAGGAATGTCGGCGTTTTTTATGTCCTTTTACTTAATCGATCTGCAGTATTGGAACGTCAGCAACGTTTCAACTTACTTGCTTTTTAGAAAACTCCTCTTGATTTCTTTGTACATGTCCGTATTTCTCTTCTTTGACGGAATGGAGAGAAGTTTATTTACGAATTTAAAATTTTCAAAGCCGTTTCTTGGTGTATCGCTTGCCATATCCATTTGTGTTTTCCTCCAACCAACACCCTCTTTATTCAAAGAATCATTGATAATTGGAGCTTTATTTACAGTTGTACTAATTGCCATTTCAACAATAGAAGTTTACTGGCGTAAAAGGTATGAAATGATTTATCCTTTAAGTCTAAGCACAGAAATTGCGATTTACGCTATTATCCTTGCTTTTAAGGGAAAACCAAACGCCTTTCTGATTCCATATGTGACAATGGCCCTGACCGCTGGATTGGGAATAACTCTCGTTAAAGACTACGGCAGAACCTACTCCAATATGCTGATATCTCACAAGGCGTCATTGACAGATCCTCTGACAGGAGTTTTCAACAGGAATGTTTTGAAAGATCTAAGGCTTTCATCTCAGGATGTTATTGCCATGATAGACATGGATGGATTTAAGAATCTTAACGATAAATATGGGCATGATAAAGGGGACGAAACGCTTAAACTTTTTTGCAAAAAGAGTGAAGAGAATCTGAGAAGCGGAGATTTCGTGATAAGATACGGAGGAGACGAATTTTTAATAATTTTAAGAGATTGCACAAAAAAAGACGCCGTTTCCATACTTGAAAGGGTGAAAAAATCCTTTGAAAAAGAGACTGCAGACTACGGAGTAACTTTTTCATACGGCGTCGAAAAAGTGGAGAACGATATAGAAAAAGCTTTAAAGAAAGCTGATTCTAAAATGTATTCTATGAAAGAAAATCTCAAAAAAATCTCTAAAAGGAGATCACTCAAGGAATCTAGATAACATTTTCCACGCTTGTCCTTCGCTTGAAGTAAGGGATTCCTTTGAAAATCTGTAGTCGCTTTTTCTTATGAATTCTTCCATATCTTTTTTCAAACGTGCCAGTTTCTCTTTTTGAATTTTCAAAAAAGCGTTGAATTCAAATCCTTTTATCTCTCTAAGCATGTAAGTGTGCCGTAGGCATACCATTGATACAGATTGAGCGTACTTTTCCCTTCTATCGGGAAAGGAAAAAAACTCGGAAAAAAGTTCAAGATACCTTCGCTCTGCCTTTTTTTCAACTTCGCATAGTTCACATCCATCACCGAATTTGCCATTCGTTTCGTCTAAAGCCTTTTCTACGTAATCAAAAAGATCGTGATAAAGAATGTTCACACCGAGTATTCCAAGTTCCGGATGTGAATTAAGGTGGTCTTCTACCATTTTCAAATGTTTGGAACAGAAACCATGGCCTTTCACGAAGTTTGAGCGTTCAACCGGATCATTCACATTTTCATAAAAGAGCGCATCTATGTAATCATGAACGGCTTTATCCGTTAACGAACAGATCGGACATCCAATTACATTCATCTTTTCATCTATTTGACCTATCAAATACTCGTTTTTGTAATTTTGGGTTTTCTTGCCGAACATTTTTCATCGCCCCCAGCTTTTCCACTCTTTCTATCTTACCATAAAGAAAATAAGCACAAACACCACAAGTATGTACAAAATGTAAGAGTAAACGTGACCGTTCATCAAGGTTCTTGAAAGCGCCAACGAAGTTGACTTTGCCCCCGTTATAAGGCCAGTATACATATCATGGACTATGTCTTTAACACTCACATACCTTTTATTTTTCTCTTTGATTTCTCTTGTGGCGTAAACTTTTCTCAAGATGTATTCAAGAGTGAAAGAATAAGCAGGTGCACTGAAATATTCCCCTTCATTTAGCACCTCTCCGCCATTCCAGGCATCCACCCTTTTTACCTTTTTGCTCTTTGCAAAGTAAAATATCAGCGGGAATATTCCAAGCACTCCAAGCACTACCGCCAAGAACGTTGGCGACACGACGCCAAATATGGGATGAGAGGAAACTATGAGATAAGGCTTTGGGACTCCCAAAAGTCCAGAAAGAAATTCTTTGTATCCGAAGAATTTCACCAACAAAGGCGAAAACAATCCCGCTAAAACCACCACGAAGGTTAAAATAAGTTCTGCTATGTTCATGCTCAGATGATGTATTTGCTTTGCTTTCTTTCCGTGATCGTAACCCAAAGCGGTATATCCCGCAAGTTTCACCATTGAAAACGCTGCCATTCCCATGGCAAGCGCTATCGCGATGCCGGTAAACGCCGCCGTGAGGCGTGCGAGCATTGAAGGAAATTTGTACGATTGGAATATGGCTTCAAGCAACATCCATTCACCGACGTATCCTATTAACGGAGGAAATGCGGAGAAGGAAAGGGAAGAGATGACCAAAGAAATTGCCGGTATTTTCCCCACGGATGTCCATATTCCCCTTACGTTGTCTATACTCTCTTCATCCAGGGCTATTTTCGCGTGCCCTATTGACAAAAAGATAAGCGTTTTTGTCACGGAATGAGAAAAGATGAGGAAAAAAGCGGTGAGCATTGCGAAGTTTCCCAGCGTATTCAAATGAAAAGCGTAAGCTGTTGCAAAAAGCCCCAACGTTGTCAAGATCATTCCGTTATTTTCAACGGTTGAATAAGCTGGCAGTAATTTTAACCATTTGGCTGCGACCGACTGCAAGCCACCCCAAAACGCGGATATCCCCCCGAATATCATGGCTGTTATTCCCCACCAAAGTGGAATGCCGCTTATTGACAAAGCCATGACGATTCCGTACGTTCCCATAAGGGTTATGGGAACGCTTGCCATCGCGTTAACACTTGAAGGAATTTTCGGGTATGCTTTCGATATCCACGTGTGAAACGGAAATATGTCCATCTTCACCACAAAAGCCAACGAAGCGAAAAGCAGGAACAACGACGTTCCCTTTGTATCCAAAGAAAATGTTCCGTTTTGAATGAAAAGATCACCAAATGCTATGAACATGAAAAGCGTTGAGATTTCGCTGAAAGCCATGAAGGGAAAGATCTCTTTGAACGATCTTCTTTCTAACATTAAAAGATATACGAAGATTGTGGCTATTTCCCATCCGATCATGAACGTAATGGCATCGCGCGCAGATATGGTAAGCAGAACCCCTAAAAACATGATGTTTAACCCAAACGCCATGCCTTTGGAAAAATGCTTTCCGTAATCCAGAGAATAAAGGGCTAGGGCAAACCAGGATATGGAAACCAGCAACAAAAAGAAGGCGGATGTTTTATCCAACCCAATTCCCATGGATATGTTTGAAGATAGGCGGAAATACACTTCGCGAAATGACCCGTTCATGCCTGTCAAACCTGTTAAAGCGGCTATGAACGCGAAAACAGATGCGATCATGGCCATGAAATAGCCAATTTTTTTTGAAAAAACTGCGGTTATTCCAAATAAAGAAAAGAGAATGGCAAGATTTATGTACACCATGTCAATCAACCTTTCCAGATATTTTCAAGAGCGTTCCAAGTATTTCTGAAGCCGTTGGACAGCCATCCATAACTGCAACCACGTTTGGAAGATTCAATTTTTCCGGATCTGTTCCAGTTTCTTCGCATCCTTTTATAAGCACAATTCCAAACGGAGTCGGAAGCTGCCTGATGGTTTCTTTCAACGGCGCTATCATCTTTTTCGTGGGCCTTCCAAGGACGATCAAAAGATCTGCGTGCCTTGGCGAAGCGGCAAAATAGATGCCAAATCGATGAATGTTGTAACGCGGCGTGTGTAAGGCGTGAATTTCAAAGTTGAGTTGATTTGAATTTCCCACGTCTATCATGTAGAGATGTAGCGATCTTTTGAAAAGACCGAGTTTTTGGGCTTCGTGCTTCGATTCGTACTTTTCTTTTTCAGTCAGCATTTTTGACATGCCAACAACTGGCCACCATTTCATTTTCATATCCTCCTCCCGCTCATCTCGCCGCGTCCGCGAAATTCACGCCGTACGATTCAACTGCAAATGGAAAGTCGGTGAAGATGTTAGAACGCATCGAATGGCTAATTGCCGCGAATCCAAAAACGGATGGCGTGCTAACGTACAGATTTTTTACTTTGCCGTTAGTTATGTCAAGGCGATAAATCACACTTCCGCTAGGTGACTCACATGCTCCAAGCCCTTCGCCATCACGGATTTCAAAAACCGTGGCGTTTTCTCGGGCTTTGAGTTCACTGAGCATCTTTGGTATGAGTGCCGCGCTTTGCATGATTTCGTGGGCCCTTACTTCCATTCTCGAAAGCGAATCGCCTTCCTCATCTGTGACGGGAATGAATTTGGAATAAACTTCTTCATTCATTCTCAAATCTTCTTCAACGTTGCAAGCCCTCAAAGCGGGACCTGTAAGCCCAATCTTTTGGGCGCTTTCAGCATCAAGAATTGCCGTTGAATGTAACCTGTCTATGTAATTTCTACTCGTTAGAGAACGCTCAAAGAGCTTTTCGAATTCGGATGAAATTTCTTTAATCTTTTGAGATACTTCTTTCAGTACTTGTTTATCCGGAACAAAACTCAATCCACCTATCTTTACAAAGTCCCGCAAGAAGCGCGAATTTGAAAAGTGCTTGTTTAATCGCAAAAGATCTTCAAAGAGGCCCTGAAGATGAGAAGCCAAAACAAGCTGAGCGGCTGCCGAAGCTAATCCGGAAATCACATACATGTGGTTGTACATCCTTTCCAATTCCAAAGCGACGGCCCGCAAAACCTCTATATCGAACGGAACTTTTATTTTACACGCGTTTTCTACAGCGCGCGCATATGCTAAAGCATGGGAAACACCAAAATTCCCACAGATCGACTGTGCCATTTTCAAGCCTTCTTCAACGCTCTTTCCGTTCATGCCAGCATCTATTTCTCGCCGCTTGTAAGACGTGTCTATTTTAACCTGCAATATCCTTTCGCCATACGTGAAAAGATGGTAGACGCCGGCTTCACCAACGCCAGATGTGACGGGACCATACCTGAAATCGAAAACACCTTCGCCCGTGACATCTTTTTCGCTTTCGAGGGGGTCTTTTACGATCGCATCTCTGTTTCGTATAAGATTGGCATTTTCAAAATCGTCCGCGTTTCCATCTTCAACAAACACCTTTCCGTTTTCTTGAACGATCAAAAATTCTTTTCCATCTTTTTCGTATATGCCAAGCATTTTTTTCATCTTATCATCCCCACGGAAAGCAACTGGCTAATTTGAGGTACGAAGAAAATAACGAGAAAAGCCAATGAGGTGTTCACGATTGGAACGATGGTACCAACCCTCTTTCTCTCCGTTACAGCGGTGTCTGTTGGTTTGGAAAATACCATAGAACCAACTTTGTAGTTGATGCTGATAAAAGCCACCAACAAGAAAGAAATAACCAATAACGCGTAAAAGAGAGGGAAGTGCTTGAGAATTCCGTATGTTATAAGCAATTCACCGATAAACGTTCCAAACGGTGGCGTGCCTGTAACGGCTAACGCCGAAAAGAAAAGCGTGTAACCGGTAAATGGCATGCGTTGTGAAACGCCTTTGACGTCTTCTATTTTCTTGCTTTTGTATCTCGCCAATATGTTTCCACTAAGGTAAAAGACGGATGATTTTGCAAAAGCGTGCGAAAGCGCCAAAATCATCGCGCCTATAAAAGCGTACTTTCCTAACGACAATCCTATAAGCATCATTCCCATGTTTTCCATCGTTGAATACGCGAAGAGCCTTTTGTAATTTTTTTGAACGATCATCAAAGTGGCCGCAACTGCTACGGTAAGCAGGCCAAGCCAGAAGGCAAACTCCTTAACCATGCCCACATTCACTATTTGCATGATCCTCGCAATAGCGTATAGGGCTACTGCAAGCAGTATTCCAGAAAACGCCGCGCTAACCGGCGCTGGCGCCTTTCCATGCACGTCTGGCAGCCACGTGTGCATTGGGAAAATTCCTCCTTTGGTGCCATAGCCTATTACGGCCATCATGGCGCCGAGAATCAATATCTTGCTCGTTTGGACGCCTTGCATCATTTGCTGAATATTCAAAGTGCCTGTAACGCTGTAGATGAATATGTTCGCAAGCAAAGATATGATCAAGCCAACAGAAACGATTATTATGTACCTCCACGTAGCTTCAATGGAAGTCTCCGTGTTTTCAGTTGCGACCAACAGAGCACTCGTAACCGTTGTCGCTTCCACGCCAACCCAAATAAGGCCTAAATCGTTCACGGAAACGGTTAAGAGCATGCTAAACGCGAATAAATTCATCAAGAAGTAATAAAAGTGCTTTTCGAAGGACGGGTTGTCTATGTATTTCATGTAAGTCGTGGAAAACGTTACCGTGCTCGCGTATATCATGCTTACCATGATAAGCATTACCTTGGAAAGACCATCTATGTAAAGATAATGGCTTGTGTAAGATGGTAAAAACACCATGATAAACGCCACTGCAACCGTGGAAAAAGCAGCTATGATTGAGACAACTTCCTCAAAATAAGTTTTCTTTACAAGACATAACAACGAAGCGGCCAAGGTAAAGAATATCGGCAAAGTGTAAATGTAATTCATCGCTCTCATCCTCTCAGTTCATCTGATTCATTCATGTTGACAGATGAATTCTTCATCATTCTCACAACGACACCCGCTATGGCTATTATTCCTATAAGATCAAGCACGACACCAGCTTCAACTATAAAAGGCAAGCCCGGAAAAAGGTAACTCTCGAAAAGAAACAAGGCGTTTTCCATCGTCATGTAGCCTATCAATTGAATGAAGGCGTTCCTTCGTGAAATAATGAGAAACGCACCTTGAAGAAGTAAAGCCATTGGAATCGAACCTTCAACCAAATGAATTGAATTGTAGAAGGTAACCCTGTAAAGAACGTAAGCAAAAACCACGATAAGCAGCGATATCACTATTGACATGGCGGTGCTGACAACGGGTTTTATCTCCCTTTCTCTCCAATGATCTCTTACGATCCTTCGTTTCATGTACCAAGGAATGAAAAAGCCTCTCACAAACGCGCTGATCAGGGATAAGGCTATAACGTAAGGAGAGTTTTGAACAATTCCCAGGTAAAACAAAAAAAGTGCGATTATGTAAGAAGAAATGGAAAAAGTTGTGATTATCTTTTTTGTGTATATCTCCCATTGCATGAAAAGCACCATGAGAATCTCGAAAAAACCGACAAGCGCAAATGTTTCTCTCATCTCAAACCCTCCCCACGGTCGTGTAAAAAGCCAGGAAACTCAAGAAAGCCAGAGAAAAGGCAAAGGCTAGATAATCGAAATTCTTGAACAGCCTGAACTTCGATATGCTCTCTTCGAAGAGTGCGATGCCTATCACAAGGCCCAACAATTTCAAGAAATGAACACCTGAATAAATGAAGACGGACAACAAGTTCAATTTCATTGGCACGAAGAAAGGCATGGTGTAAACGTTCAAAAAGACGCTCATGAGCAAGAATTTTTTCACGTATCCGCCCCATTTTTCGAAAGCCAGATCCATTCCGGAATACTCCATGCTCATCCCTTGATCGATCATTCCGAGTTCTGCCGTTGAGTGTCTTTCTATTGGAAGGCGTCCAAGTTCCACTATGAGAACCATGAAGAAAGCGGCAGCCACAAACCAATGTGTCAATGAAAGGTACCACTTAGACGACGATTGCAGCACGTTGTTTATTACGTAAGGGTTGTTCGTTCCAGAGATAACTCCAAGCATTATGAATATCAAAACGGTTATGGGTTCTGCTAAAGCTCCCATACTTGCCGCCCTTGACAAGCCCAAATGAGAATAATTGCTTCTGCTATCCAACGCTGCAAGTTTTTTAACAAGCGCCGCCGCGCCGAATATCAAACCACCGCCTATGAAGTCCACTGTAGGTCCAAATTGAAGTGGAAAAGCGGTTATAACAGGCAGTACAAGTGTAAGCAAACTGTACATTGCAAAGCTCACGTAAGGAGCTCTGTGAAAGATTGGAGAAGAATGATTTGGAACGATTATCTCTTTTCTGAAAAGCTTACAAAGATCGTAGTAGGGCTGAAAAATACTCGGCCCTTTTTTCGATTCGATCCTTTCTTCAATTTTGGATAAAATGCCAAATACAAGTGGAGATAAAAGTAGAGCATATAGAAGTTGTACAACGCTTAAAAATACAAGCATAAAAAACCTCCTATCCAGATTTGGGTAGGAGTTATCGGCCTCCGAAGGCTTTTACGGCGAACTCCACCGCCGGTATTTGTAAAGGATTATACGGAAAGCAAGTTAATTAAAGATTATTAGATGTTAAACATTTGTTGTATGCGAATGAATTTTGCTCATGCTGTGCGTGAACATTTCAAAAGATATTACAAGTGACATTATAAAAATTTCTTATGAAAACATATGAGCACCATTTAAGTACACTCTTTGATTTAGGAACCATTTTCCCACGAGCGCTTCGTTTTCTCGGCACGTCCTGTGTCTCTCAACCTCATATTTTGAATTTCTGGGCGGAACGCTCATATGTTCTGACAAGTACTTCGAGCGTGAAGTTTAATCCTTTTTTGAAATGCTTTGTAATATTGACGCACAATGTGAGAATTTTGGTAAATTCAGATGACAAACAAGAATACAGGACGAAAAAAGAAAGTACGATTTTCTGAGCATGATCAGCTTGTTGAATCCACATTTCAAAAGTGATAAAATGAAAAAAGGAGATGAAGCTCTCCTTTAATGCTGATAGCAGCTGATGGCTTCTGAAAAGAATGCCATCGTTTTTTATATGGCAAAAAAGGAGGCCATGTCTTTGGCATTTAAGAGCATTTTGTTTAAAACACTTAAAACCTTCCAGACAAACGGCAAATTGGAAATGCCTGACTTCTTTCATGATTTAAACATAGATCAGATCGTAAACTCGCTTGTGGGAATTAAGGGAGAATACAACTTGAGGGAATTTTTTTACATCATTCCTACAGATGTTGAAGAAATAAAATATCGCCAAGAGATCATGAAAGATCTGGAAAAAAAAGACATTTTTTCCGTAATAGATGAATTTGCCATGAAGATGCGCAAAAGCCGTCTTTACAAATCTTACAGTGACAAACTGACTTTGAATTATCAAAAGGAAAGATGGTTTGTCGATGCGGTAGATGTTTACGTGAAAGCCATAAAGGAATTGCTTGAAAGACTGGAAAATGTTGATTTGAAATCTCAAGGGCTTATCCAATTCAGAGAATATTTAGAATCTTATGTGAACTCAAACAAATTCATGGAACTCTTCTCACAAACGCAAGAAGTCCTTTCAAAGCTTCTCCGCATCAAATACACGCTTTTGATAAAAGAAAACAAAGTTAAAGTTCAGAAATACAATGGTGAAAAAGACTACGCGTCTGAAGTCCTGAAAACGTTTGAAAGATTTAAGCAAGGAGCCGTTAAAGATTACACAGTTGAATTCGATGAATCTATGGATATGAACGGTGTTGAAGAGAAAGTGCTGGACTTGGTGGCAAAGCTGTATGAGGAAGAATTTTCGGATTTGGAAAGGTTTTACGGCGTAAATGCCTCTTACATCGATAAAACAATTTCAAGGTTTGATAGAGAAATCCAGTTTTACGTCACCTATTTAGAATACATAGAGCCCCTGAAAAAATATGGACTAGACTTCTGTTATCCGGAGTTTACCACTTCAAAAGAAATATACGCAAAGGATGCTTTTGATTTGGCACTGGCTTTCAAACTGCACAGAGAGGGTTTAAAAGTGGTGAGCAACGATTTTTACTTGAATGATCCTGAAAGGATCATAGTCGTTACCGGTCCAAATCAAGGCGGAAAAACGACATTCGCACGCATGTTTGGGCAGGTACATTATCTTGCAAAGATGGGTTACCCCATACCTGCAAGTGAAGCGCGACTCTTTTTGTTCGACAACATATTTACCCATTTTGAAAAAGAGGAAAAGATAGGGAATCTCCGCGGAAAATTGGAAGACGATTTGATAAGGATAAGAAATATCTTGGATAAGGCCTCTAAAGATAGCATCATAATAATGAACGAGATCTTTTCTTCCACAACTCTTGAAGACGCGAAATTTTTAGCCAAAAAAGTCATGGAAGAGATAATGAAAAAGGATTCCATTGCCCTGTTGGTCACTTTTATGTACGAGTTATCTGAATTGAATGAAAAAACGGTTAGTATGGTGAGTACCGTTTCTGAAACAAATCCAGAGATGAGAACGTACAAAATTTTAAGAAGACCATCGAACGGACTTTCATATGCCGTTTCATTGGCAAAAAAATACGGCCTCACTTACGAACAGTTGAAAAAGAGGGTGAAAGATGAAAGTTTTTCTGATGTACGAAGATAAGGATTTTGATTTACAAAGGAAAATGCCTCAATGGAAAGAAGTCGTTCAAGATCTAGAGTTAAACGTTCTTTTTGATGCAATGGCAAAAGAAGATGATTTCTTTAGGGAAGTTTCAGAAGCGGCCATTCTTTCTCCGTTATCTGATGTTAAAAGCATCTTGTATCGACAAGAAATTTTAAAAGATTGTTTGGCCAATCCTTCTTTAATAAAGGAAATGTACGATATATCTTTAGAGTCTTTTGATGTTGAGAAAAACACCTTCTTCGGTTTTTTCAGCAGGTATCCTATTGGCATGCTTGACAGTTCTGTAAAAGCCATGACAATGCTCGTTAAGACGCTTAAAAAACTCCGAAATATCGCAGATGAAAAATCTGGAAAATTCCATTCCAAAGGCTTCAAAAGATTCTTTAACATGGTAAAGAATGAACTGAGTGATGAGTATTTTGAAGAAGTTGAGAAGCATCTGGAAACTTTGGAATTCAAAAATGGCATGTTGATAAGCGCTGACCTTGGAATGGGAAACAAAGGGGTAAATTACACCTTACGTAAGCCAAACGAAGAGAAAAAACGATGGATTTCTAAGATCTTTTCAAAGAGAGAAGAAGAATTCACTTTCCGCATAGCTGAAAGAGATCAAAATGGTGCAAAAGCTTTATCTAATCTGAAAGAAAGAGGAATAAATTCCGTCGCAAATGCGCTTACTCAATCCGTAGATCACATTCTTAGTTTTTTCACAGTCTTGAAAACTGAGCTCGCTTTTTACCTGGCTACGATGAACCTTTACTACTCTTTAGAAAGGTTGGAAGAGCCTTTATCTTTCCCAGTGCCACACGATATTGGCACATCGGTGCATGAATTCAAATGCTTGTATGATCCTTCTCTGGCGTTAACCCTAAACAAGAAAGTTGTTGGAAATGACCTAAAGGCAAATGGTAAAAATCTCTTTGTGATAACAGGCGCCAACAGGGGAGGAAAATCCACGTTTTTAAGAAGCATCGGAATTGCACAGTTGATGATGCAGAGCGGTATTTTTGTTCCAGCACAACATTTCTCTTCAAGCATATCGAAAAAGATCTTCACCCATTACAAAAGGGAAGAAGATGAAAAGATGGAGAGCGGAAAATTCGATGAGGAGTTGAGGAGAATGAATAAAATAGCCACCGATCTCGTACCGCATTCAATGATTCTATTTAACGAATCATTTTCCGCGACGAATGAAATAGAAGGCTCTGAAATAGCAAAGGAAGTTGTTTTGGCTCTTAAAGAGAAAGACGTCGAGGTGTTTTTCGTCACTCACATGTACGAATTTGCTCATTCCATGTATGAAAAGCATTTTGATGATGCTATCTTCTTGGTAGCCGAACGATTGGAAGACGGCAACCGCACCTTCAAAATAAAAGAAGGAAAGCCTTTACAAACGAGTTTTGGCATCGATTTGTACGAGCGTTTATTCGAAAAATGAACATGAAATGAGTCTTTCCCAAAGTTTGTGTAAAGTTGGTCCTGAGATAAAATAAGAAGACAAAGCAAAGGAGGACCAATGAAAATGAAAAGAAAAGATTCCAAGAATTCCAGAAATGTTTTTCTTGACAAAAAGATACTTAGAGAAATGATCAAATCAGGAGAAATAAAAGGTGTAAGCGACGTAGAAGAATTGCTCAAAGGAATGTTTGCAGACATACTTCAAGAACTCCTTGAAGCTGAGATGGAAGATTCTCTTGGATATTCAAAGTACGATTACAATCACAAAATGACCGACAACGATCGAAATGGTTATTCTTCCAAGAAGATAAGGACGACCATGGAAGATATGGATATATCCATTCCCAGAGACAGGAAATCAGAGTTTGAACCCAGGGTAGTTCCCAAATATTCGAAAGAGGTATCTTCTCAAATAGAAGGACAGATTCTATCCATGTATGCCAAAGGGATGAGTTTAGCTGACATACATGAGCAAAAGAGATATACGGGATGAATCTATCACCTGAAACGATAAGCCGTTTTACAGATAGGATATTGCCTCTTGTTGAATCATGGAGAAACAGGCCTTTAGAAGATGTGTACGCCATCATGTACATGGATGGAATAAGGTTCAAAGTACTTGAAGATGGACAAGTAAAGAACAAGAATGTATATGTGGCGATAGGGATAAATTTGGACGGGATGAAAGACGTCCTTGGCATGTGGATAGCGGAGAATGAGAGTTCTAAATATTGGCTCATGGTATTGAACGAATTAAAAAACCGTGGAATTAAAGATGTACTCATAACGACTGTGGATGGATTGACAGGCTTTGAGGATGCAATAAAGGCTGTATATCCAAAAAGAGAAGTACAACGCTGTATAGTCCGCCAATTGAGAAACACGTTCAAATACGTCTCATATAAAGACAGAAAAGAAATGGCCAGGGATTTCAAAAGCGTGTACAAAGCTCCAACGAAAGAGAACGCTTGGAACAACCTCATGAAATTAAAAGAGAAATGGGGAAAGAAATATCCCTTATCCTTCAAATCATGGCAGGACAATTGGGAAGCCTTATCCACGTATTTCAAATATCCACCGGAGATAAGAACGCTCATATACACGACCAATCCCATAGAATCATTCAACAGGCAATTAAGGAAAACGACGAAATCAAAGAGTGTTTTTCCGAACGATACGGCGGTGCTGAAAATGCTTTACTTGGTAACTATGGACCTGGAAAAGAAATGGACCATGAGGCAAAAAAATTGGGCTTCTATTCTAGCCCAATTAGCGGTATACTTCAAAGAAAGGGTTGAATCTTATTTATGAATTCTTATCTCAGATCAACG
>NZ_JBPNHS010000021.1:0-29910 GCF_054006115.1 Mesoaciditoga sp.
GTTTTAATTGGAAAAGTTGTTGTTCCTATTGAGCGTCCTCGTGATTTTTCACGTGACAGCGTGAAAAAAGAAACTTATACAAAAGAAGAATTGTTAGAACATATCAAAGATTTGGCAAGCGTTTCTGATAAACGATGAAATATCGAATCACCAATCGCTTTGAAAAAGATATCCAAAAGCTCGATCCGAAACTCGTAGATTCTGTTTTGAAAACGATATCTGAAATTATCGATACTTTTGGGAAAGAACGCAAACGCAGTCTGAAAATAGAGAAAGTTAAAGGTTTTTGGTCTGCACGTGTGAACGATAACTTCAGAATTATCTTTAAAGTAGAAGATGATGTGATAATTTTTCACAGAGTTACTAATCACGATATTTATAAGAGACGTTAAAAGTAGACTTATAAAACACGTTTGAAATCTGTTGAGATTTTCTTTGTTTCTTAAATCGTTGAAGTAGTAGTCTTGAGATGGCTGCCAGTGGGAACGTGCGCATGAAAAAGATTAAAAAACTCCCTTATTTAGTCAGGGAGTTTTTTTAGTTTTTGAAACATTTGGATATTCAATTCAGTGTTTTATTAGGAAATCAGAATGACTATTTCAAAAGAACAAATCATTTCTTAGCACTCATTTGCGCTTTTGACATAACTTTCTCTATGATGTAGCCTTCCACAATGGCGTAAGATATTATCAAAGCAACGGACACGAGTATAAAGGGCCATCCCAAAAATCCGGCTGCGTAAGGAATCCATGGCGTCTTTATGGCAAATGCCCCTATCATCGCTCCAACCACAGCCACACGCGCTCCTTTATCCAAAAACGTTTTATACAGCGGGAATAATATCCACAAGGGCCCCACTATTAAAGTTCCCAAAAGGGTACCAGCTATTACTCCCTTAATACCACTTTCTTTTCCCATTAAACGTTGAACGGTTTTAGGGGACAGAAAAACGGAAAGAAAACCTGAAAAGAGCACCACGCAAATGAAAACAGGCAACATCTTTAACAAAAGCCAGATTCCTTCCATGAAGGCCGCGCCTGTCTTATTGGGGAATATGAAAAGCAGGATCACGTAAATTACGCCTATGCTTATTTCAAACCAGTGTTTTTTAAGAATACTCATTCACATCACCCCAAGAATAAGACTCGTTAAAAGTCCTATAAGTATGGCTCCAACAAAAGCTATGACATTCCTTGTTAGCGTGAAACGCTTTCCAAAGATGGATATTTCGTAAGGAATGGTTACGAAACCTACCATCACCCATGCGTTTAAAAATATAGCCACCGCCGCAATTGTAGCCCCTTTTTTTAGCAAAATGGCTCCCAGCGGATATGCGGAAGAAACTGGTCCCATTACAACAGTTCCAAAAGCGGCTGAACTAAAAACGGACAAAATTCCTTTTCCCTTACCAACTATTTGCACTATCACGCTTTTAGGAACGAATTTGTCGAAAAGACCTATCAACAAAAAGATCGTTACAAGCATGGGGAGCTGTTTTAAAAATTGCATGCCGCCTTTTTTTGCCGCTTTTTTACCGCCTTTTTTGTCTTTCTTAAAAGCGTAAATATAGCAAATAGCCACTATAATTCCGTAAGCCACAGCGCCCCATATATTCATTTTAAATCACCTCAAAGATCCAATTTTTCTTCTATTCTTGAAAGTCTTGATTTTAGATCTGCTATTTGTCTTCTTAAATCCGCGTTTTCCTTCTTTAGCCTTTCGACTTCTTCATTTTCTTTGTCTCCATTTTTATGATTATTTTCGATAGGAATCGCATTTTCTTCGCGGACTTCTATCTTCGCATTTAAAAATTCTTCCAAAACGTCTTTTACTCTTCCATACGCTCCCGTTACCGGCTTAATGCCGTAATCAATGAAATACTGCTGTGCTTTTGGGCCCATTCCACCTGTGATTATTACATCAACACCTTTTTCTTTCATGTAAGTTGGTAAATCACCAGCGTTATGTTCTGCAGCAAATGGGTTTGAAATGCTCTCAACCTTCGTAACTTTGTTCCCTTCCACATCGACCATAACGTAGTAAGGGCAATGGCCAAAGTGGTAGCTCATGACGCTTTCCAATCCTTTCGGTTCATCAGAAGTGAAACAGATTTTCATTTTCATTCTCCTCCTTTTTCTTCGTGAATGCTTTTTTCTATACTTAAAACAAGATTTTCCATAATTTTAAGATTTGCTTTCGCATTTACCAACCATTTTTCCAAATGCTTTTTTCCTTTGTCAGTTATAAAATACATTCGCCTTGAGGGGCCACTATCTTCTATTTCCCAATGAGACGTGATCAAATTTTCGCTTTCCATGTCCCTAAGCAATCTATAAACGATCGCATAGGGAATAGAACTTTGATCTATACCTAACTCACCAAGCTCTTCTACCAGCGAATAACCGTACGATGGTCCCTTTAAAAGCAAATTCAGCAAGGAAGCCATCAAAATATTGCCGCTTTTGAAGCCCATTTTTGCACATTTCATTCTTAGCAAATTCTCCCTCCAAACGGACTGTATAAATTATACACACATATGTACAATTTGTCAATAGATATTTTTTATGATTACATTTTTCTTTGATAAAAAGCTTCCAAGATATAAAAATACTTCCAAAGTATGCAAATTAAAGATGAAATCTTCAAAGATAAAATTTATTCTTGTCCCCACTGTTCTAACTTTCGAGTCGAAAAAGAACGAATCCGTTCTAACAGGATTTCAAAAGAATTGTCCTTTGTTACGCACAAATATAAAGAAAGAGGAAGGAAAAATCCTTCCTCTTTGTTTTTTTGCGTATCTTTATTACCTGTGAAGTGCCGATTTCTTTCTTCTTTTTTCAAGCCAACCTATCAAAATCGGGCTGGCTATGTAAATGGAAGAATAAGTTCCAGTGATTACACCAAAACTCATACCGAAAGCGAAGGGCTTTAAAACAGAGCTTGAGAAGAGCAAAAGAATGAAAACAACCAAAAATGTCGTAAAAGATGTGTTTATTGTTCTTGAAAGTGTTTGGTTAATTGAAACGTTGACTATTTCCGTCATGGGCTTTCCACGCATCTTCTTAAGATTTTCTCTTATTCTGGAATAGACAACGACCGTGTCATTAAGGGAGTAACCGAGTAGTGTTAACAAAGCGGCGACAACTGTGCTATCAAACCTTATCCAGAACATCGAGTAGAGGCCAGCCGTGATCACCAAATCATGTGCTAATGATGCCAAAGCGCCGACCCCAAAGACAAATTGAAATCTAAACGCCATGTATATAAGCAAAAGTATTACGACAACCAATGATGCCCACGTTGCGGATTTTCTCAATCCAGCGGCCGCATAACCGCTAACTGTTTCGAAAGATTCGAATTTAACGTTTGTATTCAGTTTTGAAGCAACTTTCTCAACATCTGAAACTAATTTGCTCTTTTGGTTAGCGTTAAAAAACTCTCCAACTGTCAAGTTGAACATTGCACGCAATTGATTGGAATTACTCGCTTTTAGATTGTGTAAACGCGAAATGCTCGCAGAAGCGAATTTTGGATCGGCTTCTTTGAATATATTTCTTACTTGAGAAAGAGTTATATCTGTTTTTGAAAAAGAAACTGCCATGCTGGTACCGCCTTTAAAATCTATTCCAAAATTGAATCCTTTAACAAACATGAAAACCAACGATAGGGCTATCACAGCGAGAGAAATAGATATGAATATGTACCTTGGACCAACGAAATTTATGTTTTTCATCTTTTCTTACCCCCTTTGATGCTTTCTGGTTGTTCAGCAATGGTAGCGTATTTGTTCTTAATCGCAGGGGCTGCCAAATCCAAAAAGTACCTCGAAAAGACAAGTGAAGTAAATATGGTACCAATTATACCTATCGTAAGGGTAACGGCAAATCCTTTTATGGAACCGGTACCGAAGTAATACAAAACGAATGCTGTAATAAGGGTTGTGATGTTGGCATCAAGTATAACCGCTGTTGAACGATTGAACCCAGCAGCTATAGAAGCTTTAACTGTTTTTCCCGTGCGCATTTCCTCTTTTATTCTTTCGAATATTATGACGTTTCCATCGACAGTGGTTCCTACGGTCAGGATGATACCAGCTATACCAGGCAAAGTTAATATTCCATGAGTCAGAGCCAACATTCCCAGGACAAAAATGCCATTGTACAGCAACGCCAAATCGGCTACAACTCCCATCATGCCAAAGTAATAAATAAGCATGTAAGCCAAAACCAAAGCAATTCCAATTCCACCCGCTATCAAACTTCTTCTTATGACGTCTGAGCCAAGCGTTGGCCCTAACGTTTGCTCTTCGGTAAGTTCAAGTGAAACCGGCAAGTTACCACTTCTTATGAGAGCTGCCAATTCTTGAGCCTGATCGTAAGTGAAATTACCGGTTATTTCCGCTCTACCACCTTGAATGGCAGTCTGAACTATCGGGGCGCTCAAAACGTAATTGTCCATAACAATTGCCAGAGGTTTACCAATTAAAGCCTGCGTTATTTCAAAAAACGTCTTGGCGCCTTTGGCGTCAAAAGTAAGGTCTATTTTCCAACCACCACGTTGTGTATTCACAGAAGCTCTGGCGTTTTTAACATCATTTCCAGACAACTGCAACGTACCAGCACCAACTTGGATGTTTTTGTTCACCAAATACCAATCATCTGTGGCATTTTTGGATCTTAACCATACGGCTCCCGCATAGTTAAGACCTATTTTAGGCGCTGGTTTAACCGCTGACGTAACGTGATCTAAAACCTGCGCAAAGTAAAGTTGGGCCTTTTGTCCTATCAAAGCTTCAGCTTTTTTGGGATCGCTTATACCAGGTATTTCAACCCTTATTCCATTTTTTCCAACAGCCGAAACCACGGCTTCCGTGAAGTTGGCATCGTCAAGCCTTCTTCTCAAAACCGTTAAAACTTGATCCTTCAGCTCAGGAGTTATGTTTGAGCCTTTCATGATGTAATCCAGCCTTGATCCACCTTTTATGTCAAGACCTAACTTTATATTTCCCAACACCTTTTGAGTGAAGGTCTTGGCATGCGGTACCGGAGGCCACACCATGAAAAATATTGAAATGAACAAAACTAACACTATGAATATCAATCTAATTTTGTCTGCTCTCATTTTTCAGAAGGGTCTAAACCCTTTTACACCCCCTGCCTCTTATTTTATAAGATCGGACTTCGATTTTTCTTCATTATCTTTACTTTTATCTTCTTTACCGTTACCGCTGTTGCTACTACTCTTCATTATAGAAGCAACAGAACGTTTGGTGATCTCAAGGTCGTTTCCAGCTGTTTTGATCTTTATCGTCTTATCCTTGATATCCGTTACTTTTCCAACAATTCCTCCAACCGTTATAACGGTATCACCCCTTTTGAGATTACTCATCATGTTGTTAAAAGTTTTGGAACGCTTTTTTTGAGGGTACACCAGCATGAAGTAAAAAAGCACTCCCAGAACGATAAGCCATACAAGCATGCTTGTAGTTCCAGAGAAGAAACTTCCTCCCCCACTTGCCGGGGCAGCCTTTTGTGCAGATGCATCCGCAAATGCTACGAAATTTTCAAACATCGCCTCCGTCTATTTAGACGGTCACCTCCTTTTTTAATTGCTCAATATCGTTATTGAACGACTTTATTTAAACCTAAAATTTCTTTTGCCTCATCCGGTGTTGCCACTTCACGCCCAATTTCAGACGCGATTTTCACAACTTTTTCCACAAGCTGGGCATTTGATTTTGCCAGCACACCTTTAGAAAGGTATATGTTGTCTTCAAGTCCAACGCGCACGTGTCCGCCCATCGCTATTGCATGCGCGGCCATTAAAAATTCGTATCTTCCCACCCCGGCAACTGTCCATGTAGCACCAGACGGTATGGAATCCACCATTCTAACAAGATTTCTCACATCCGCAGGACACGCGCCGGGAACTCCCAAGACAAAATCAAAATGAAGATGGCCTTTTATCAAACCTTCCTTTACAACTTTCAAAGCGTTGTACACATGCCCTATTTCAAAGCATTCAAACTCAGGCATTATTCCTTCTTCATCCATCTTTTTTGCAAATAATCTTATCAATGGTAAATCGTTTACAAATACATCGTCTCCAAAATTCGTCGTCCCGACATCTAGCGTTGCCATTTCCGGTTTGGAATATATCGATTGCAACCTTTCTTCTGGTTTCATTCCTACCGCTCCACCAGTTGATACCTGAATTATCACATCGGGGCACTTCTTGCGAATAAGATCGACAACTTTCCTAAAAACATCAACGTCTTGCGTAGGTTTTCCATTTTCATCTCGCACGTGAATATGAACTATAGAAGCGCCTGCTTTTCTCGCCAAACATGCTTCTTCTGCTATTTCCTGAGGGCTTATGGGAATGTAAGGCGTTTGTTCACGAGTGACTTCCGCCCCGCACACAGCCGCTGTGATGATCAGTTTTTCCATATCAATCTTCCTTTTTTCTCTGCTTATCCAATGGAACTACACACGTTCCACTCGCTTTTGCCACAAGGATAGGTTCTCTTAACACCTCGCAAGCAGAACTTCCATTTTCAATTGGTGCTATAACTTTGAAAGCTTCCAAAACCATCTTTCTCGACGTTCTACCCACACCGACAATTTTACCATACACTTCTATGTAATCTCCAGCATGAACTGGGTTAAGGAATTCCACCAAATCGTATGCTCTAAAAAGCCCTTCATCTCCATCGTTCCTTATGAGAAGCTCTGTAGCGACATCACCAAAAAATTGCATGATCTTAGCGCCATCCACTAACCCACCCGCATAGTGGACATCCGCTTCCGATATTCTAACACGTAAAATTGGCGGTTCTTTCCAATCTCCGTACGCCATTTACTTCACCTCAAAAATGGAATTTTGCGATTTAGAAGATATCTCTGTCTTAACCTTCTCAATGAACTCTTTGATATCAATCGCGCCCAAATCCGATCCGCTTCTTAAACGAACGGCAACTGTATTCGACTCTTCTTCTTTCCTTCCAACAACAAGCATGTACGGAACCTTTTTGAGTTGAGCTTCTCTTATTTTGTAACCTATCTTCTGGCTTCTATCGTCAAGAAATGACCTGATACCAGCATTTTCAAGGCTTTCATGTATTTTCTTCGCATATGAGACATTTTTGTCCGAAATTGGAAGAACTATTGCCTGCACCGGTGCTATCCACGTTGGAAAGGCCCCAGCGTAATGTTCGATCAATATTCCTATAAATCTTTCAAGTGAACCGTATATAACCCTGTGAATCATGACCGGCCTATGCTCGGCGTTATCTGAACCGGTATAAGTGAGATCGAACCTTTCAGGCATCAAAAAATCCAATTGAATTGTAGCACACTGCCAAGTTCTTCCAATGGAATCTCTCACGTGGAAATCTATTTTAGGGCCGTAGAAAGCTCCATCACCTTCATTTATCTGGTAGTCCATATTCAAATCTTCCAAGGCTTTTTTCAACGCCGATGTAGACGTTTCCCATATTTCGTCGGATCCCATGGCATCGTCTGGCTTTGTGGAAAGCTCAACTTTATAGGGAAAGCCAAACAATTTGTATGTTTTATCTATGAGATTGACAACGCCAACTATTTCATCTTCTATTTGTTCTGGCGTGCAGAAAATGTGCGCATCGTCTTGCGTGAAAGCTCTTGCCCTGAAAAGACCGTGAACAACACCACTCCTTTCGTATCTGTGAACCGTTCCAAGTTCACACATTCTTAGAGGTAAATCCCTATAGCTGTGAGAAGAACTTTTGTAGATGATTATGTGCCCCGGACAGTTCATAGGCTTTATAGCAAAATGTTGTTCTTCTTTTTCGGTGAAATACATATTGTCCCTGTAGTGATCCCAATGACCAGATTGTCTCCATAGGCTTTCACTCATTACCATAGGTGTGATCACTTCAACGTAACCGGCTTTTCTATGCTCTTGGCGCCAGTAATTTTCCAATTCCCTTCTCACTATGGTTCCATTTGGGTGGAAGAACACCATTCCGGGAGCAACATCAGAGTGAAGGGAGAAAAGATCGAGTTGAGGACCAAGCTTTCTGTGATCTCTCTTTTCGGCCTCTTCAAGCATGTGAAGATACTCATCAAGATCTGACTTCCTGTAAAAAGCCGTTCCGTATATTCTTTGAAGCATTTTATTATGCTCATCGCCACGCCAGTAAGCTCCCGAAACACTCAAAAGTTTGAAATTTTTCACCAATCCGGTTGAAGGAAGATGAGGGCCCCTACATAGATCCGTAAAATCCTTTTGTCTATAGAGGCTAACGCTTTTAACATTTAAATTCTTAACCAGATCTTCTACGAGCTCAACCTTGTAAGGTTGATCTTTTCCTTTAAAGTAGTTAATCGCCTCTTGGGGAGTCATTTCAAAACGCTCTAAAGGAATGTTTTCCTTTATTATGCTTTTCATCTCTTTTTCTATTCGTTTCAAATCTTCTTCGTTTAACGTTTGAGGAAGATCGATATCGTAATAAAATCCGTTTTCGATGGTGGGACCTATGGCAAATTTCGCCCCTTTGTACAATCTTTGCACAGCTTGCGCCATTATGTGGGCCATCGTATGTCTGTATATGGAAGGCGCTTCAGGTGATTCAAGCGTTATTAAATCTATTTCTTCACCATCTTGAGCCATGTAAAAAAGGTCTACTATTTTCTTCCCTATTTTCCCTCCAATGAAGTTAGAATCTTTGGAAATGCCGGCTTTTTCAATCATTTCTTTTAATTGAGCCGGTTCACATTCTTTTTCTTCGCCATCAAATTTCAAAATTACCAAGCAAATCACCTCATTTCAAAATTGGCTTTTGCTATTATAGCATTTTGTCCCGTCTAACATTCAAAAGTTAAACAAGCGGGTCAAATCGTTGAAATATTAACATATAATTATTCGATTATTATTTTTTTATTCATTTTATGTTATAATTTATCATCAAAACTCATTAAAGGAGTGATCGGGATGAAAAAGATAATCGTAATGGCAAGTGTGATAACTATTTTAACCGCGGCAATGGGGTTCGGTTTTATGGTAGGCTTTACCGGTGCGGGCGAATACAGTTCGATTTCTTTGGGGGCTTATTTAAACGACACAACTTTCGTTTACGCCGGTTTGGAATTTCCCATGGGTATAACTGGTGGAGGCGGTATGACGCTTGGAAGGATATACGCGATTGATCTTAAAACAGAAAAAGGCGAAAGAGTTGGAAATTTCTCCATCTCTTGGGGAGGAGTTGCATCGGCAGGAGCGGATTTTTGGGTCATTCCATCTTTTGGAATGTATGGAGGACCAGCGTTGTTCTTCAACTGGAACAACATAAATTTCATAAAAGGAAAGATAATGGGGTACTATTCATTTGGCTTGAGTTTTTCCACAAATTCAGCTTTTTCACCATCATGGGCATCCGGAGTTTTTTACTGTTTTTGAAGGTTCAAAAATCCTACCAAAAATATTTTTATTACCTTTAAGGAAGAAAAGAGATCAAAACCTTGTAACAATGTTTTATGCATAGCAAGTTAACAGGTTTCTCAATTAACAACAACTATATTTCACATTGGAAGGTGATTGTTGATGAAAAAAATATTAATGCTTTTGATACTGGGAAGTATTATTCTTTTAGGAATAAGCTTATCTGGATGTTTTTTAATTCAGAATAACTCTTCAAATAGTTCGTATTTCCCAGAAAAAACTGGTAAAGCTCAAATAGCTATTTACCAGGAGGGAAGCTCAGCGCAATATGTAACGAGCGTTACATTTTCAAATGAAAAATTCAATGGTCATTCCGATTTTTCTATTAATCTTGATGTCACGGAAAATGGAGAAGAAGTAAAAGAAAACATATTTTTTTGGAAAAATTCTTTGGGAGAACTTTATTTAGACGGTGTAAAAGTATATGAAAATTACGGTGATGGCAGTATTTCTCAAGATACATCTATATTTAACGGTATAAAATTAATTGATAACGCAAATACTGGCGAAAATAGATCTCCGACAAATCTCACGATATCCGGACATGATGATAATGGTAATTTTGAGTCTGAAACGATTTTAAGAACCTCTCAAGCAATGCAAAGCTTAACAGTTCAAGGAAAAAACTATCAAGACATTTTAAAGGTGAAATTTTCAGATCCAACAAATAGCGAAAACTACGTAGAAGTTTATTTTGTTAAAGGTGTTGGAATAGTAAGAGCCATAATGTCATCATCTTCTTCGAAAATAGTGCTAGATATTTTTAATTTTCAAAATGATTCAACTTCAGTTTCGGTTCAAAAAAATTCAGAAAAAAGGGTGAAAACAAATAATAGTTTCCCATTCTTTTTCCCATTCTTTAAAAAAACAACTCAGGGACGTTTGACAATGCTCAAAATTTAAAGTAAAAATTCGTCGATCTAAATTCCCCCAAATTCCCTCCCTGCGGGAGGGATATTTTCACTCTAAAGGAAGATAAACCTCAGCTTCGCCAGAGATAACCTGGACGTCTTTGTCAAAAACATCCGTTATCAAGTAAAGACGCCGTCTTTGCTCATTTTTTTCTTTCACTTCAACGTGTATTTTTACTTTGTCCCCAACGTAAACCGGCTTTCTAAATTTCACGCTTTGCGAAACGTATATCGTTCCAGCTCCCGGAAAGTCATGGCCTAAGACTTTCGAAATCAACGATGCGACCAACATGCCATGTGCTATTCTCTTTTTGAAGATCGTTTTCTTTGCAAATTCATCATCCAAATGGAGGGGATTGTTATCACCAGTTACTCTTGCAAAAGTTCTTACCATCTCATCACTTACCATAATTTCAACTTCTGTGAAATCTCCGACCTTTATTTCTTCGAATTTCATGTTTGGACACTCCCTTTCATGTTAAAATTGGAACGAGTTATTTCAAGACATGGCTATTATATAGCGAAATATTTCAAAAATGCCAACGTATTGAAGAAGGAGTGCCCTTATGATAATTTACGGAAGAAATGTTGTAAAAGAAGCCCTCAAGGCGGGAACCCATTTGAAAAGAGCTTATATTTTGAACTCAAACAATTTGTCACAAGAGATGAAGCAACTCGAAAATCAAATCCGTCATCTAGGAGTAACAATTGAAAAGGTGGATGAGAAAAAGCTTGAGGCAATTTCACATTCAAAAGATCATCAGGGAATCGCCGCTAAGATAAAAGACTATCGTTACGCCGATCTGGAGAATGAACTTAAAAAGATAGAAAAATACGATCGTGATGCCTTCATAATAATTTTGGACAGAATTCAAGATCCTCACAATTTTGGAGCCATAATAAGAAGCGCGTACGGCGCGGGTGTTGATTTGATAGTGATTCCCGAAAAGGGAGGATGCCCGGTTACACCGGCCGTTTTGAAGACTTCAGCGGGTTACGCATTTAAAATGCCTATTTGTGTTGAAAAAAACCTTTCGAGAAGCGTACAGGAATTGAAGAATAGAGGGATATGGGTTTATGCTGCCGTTATGGATGGGACTCCCTATGATGATATGGATCTTAAAGGTCCAATAGCCCTTATCTTTGGAAATGAAGGAAACGGAGTGCGAAGGCTGCTCGTTGAAAAGAGCGATGGAAAAATTTCAATTCCAATGGCTAGAAAGATGGACTCATTGAACGTTTCTGTGAGCGTTGGAATAATGGTGTTTCGCGTTATGGAGGCGAGAAGGCATGGCGATAATTGAACTTCCTCAAGATGTTGTCAGAAGAATAGCGGCGGGTGAAGTCGTTGATCATCCATCTTCTGTGGTAAAAGAATTAGTAGAAAACAGCATAGATGCCCAAGCGAACAGGATAAAAATCGAAATCAACAACGGAGGAAAGTCAAAGATAGTTGTAGACGACAACGGCATAGGCATGTCAAAAGAAGAACTTAAAATTGCCGTTATGCCACACACAACTTCCAAAATAAGGAAATTCAACGATCTCTTCAACATAAAAACGTTTGGCTTTAGGGGTGAAGCGCTTGCATCAATTGGAGCGGTTTCAAAGATGATAGTGGAAAGCTCCCAAACGGGAGAAATAGGGGCTTCAATAGAGGTAGATGGTGGAAAGATCACAAAAACCAAAGTTGTGGCCAAAAGTAAAGGCACAAGAATAAGCGTTTTCGAGCTCTTTTACAACATCCCTGCCAGGAGAAAGTTTTTGAGTTCCGCATCGGTAGAAACGCGAATGGTCACCGAAGTCGTTCAAAAATTCATACTCTCTCACGATATTGAATTTCGATATTTTAGAGATGGTGAAGAAGTTTTTGCCATAAATAATGGCACTCCATTGGAACAAAGAATAAAAAAAGTGCTGGCAAATGTTGAATTGGTAGAAGTGAATTCTTCCTTTGGAGGAGTGAGAATTTACGGTTACATAAGCCCCCCATATGTTGGAAAGAAAAACAGGACAAATGAAATTTTATTCGTCAACAACCGCTATGTTAGAAGTGGTCTTCTCATGAAAGCGATCGAAGCGGGATACGCTGAACATCTAAAAAAAGGGGAATTTCCAGTGGCAGTGCTTTTTGTGGAATTACCACCTCAGCTTGTCGATGTGAATGTTCATCCCCAAAAGCTCGAAGTAAAATTCAGTGACAGTTCGAAGATCTTTTCGATGGTCATGTCCTCCGTAAAAAAGGCTTTGGCTTCTCCGGATGTCTTTCAGATTCCGCAAGAAAGTTTAGAAGTTGGAGAAGAAAATTCTCTTAAAGAGTTTAACAACGATAATTCAATCGATTTAGATGATTTTAAAAGAGAAAAAAATTTCTTTCCAAAGAATGAAAATAAAATTTTAAAGGTATCAAACGAGGTTATGCCATTCGAAATGGATGTCGACTTCAGGAGAAAAAATGAAAACGCGTTTCCATCTCAAGCGAAAAAGAGGGATGCGCTTTCAAAATCGAAGATACTCGGTGTGCTGCATGGAAGGTACATAGCGTGCGAATCTGAAACGGCGCTGTATCTTGTAGACATGCACGCTGCCCATGAAAGAATACTCTATGATGATTTTAAAGCGAAAACGGGGACAACATCTCAAAAGCTTATAGCACCTATAAAGCTCGAATTGAATTCTGTGCAAAAAGAAGTCTTAGAAGAAAGGGCACATGAGATAAAAAAGTTAGGTTTTGAGTGGAAAAATGGAGAATTAAAAGCGGTGCCACAAATAAAACACGCGGTGGACTGGAAAAAAATTTTCCTTGAGTTATTGGAAGATTTCCGCCTTTCGTTTGCGAAAGATCCAAGGGAGAGTTTCTTTGCAAACCTTGCGTGCAAAGCGGCCGTGAAAAGCGAAGAAAGAATTTCACAAGAAGAGATCGTTGAGCTTTTGAAAAAACTCGATGAATTGGAAGTTTGGTCATGCCCTCACGGAAGGCCTTTGGTTTACTCTTTAGATTTCAAAAGATTGGATAGGTATTTTGGAAGATGAAAGTTGAAGAAGCGCTTTTTTCAATTTTGAAGCCCTCTAATTCTGAAGAAATCGACAGAGAAATAGAACGCGCTGAAAGGGATGGAGTATTTCTCATACCTATTGGAGATGAAAGGTATCCTGATATTTTGATGGAAATAAATGATCCGCCTCCTTTACTGTATGTTAAAGGAAAAGTTGATATTTTGAAGAGCTTTTCAATAGCCATTGTCGGCTCAAGGCGTGCAACTTCTTACGGGAAAATGGTGGCTAAACAATTAGCCAGAGAGCTTGCAAGAATAGATATTACAATAATCAGCGGCTTGGCATACGGGATAGACTCAGCTGCGCATAGCAGCGCCTTGAACGTTGGCAACACGGTAGCGGTGTTGGGAAATGGCATAGATATCGTTTATCCTTCATCGAACAAAAGACTTTTCAATGAAATTGTGAAAAATGGATGCCTGGTAAGTGAATTTCCATTCGGAACTCGTCCTCAGAAATGGACTTTTCCAAAGAGAAATAGGATAATAGTTGGCCTATCAAGAGGAGTTGTGGTGGTAGAGGCAGCCAAAAAAAGTGGCTCTTTGATAACAGCAAGGTTGGCTCTTGAAGAGGGAAGAGAAGTTTTTGCCGTACCTGGAAATATATTTTCCAGTACGAGCGAAGGCACAAACAATTTGATAAAAAATGGGGCAAAGTGTGTTACTTCATTTGAAGACATCTTAGACGAATTTCCATACGTTTCTTTTCCGAAAGGAGAAGATAGCGAAAACGAAAAAGAGGATCTTCTGATTCGTTCCTTAAAGGAAGGTCCAAAAACCGTTGAAGAACTTCAACTCGTTCTAAAAATGCAAAGCTCGAAACTCAGAGAAAGATTGACGATTTTGGAAATAGAAGGAAAAATCTCTTATGACGCTTCGGGAAGATATATTTTAAACGGCTAGCCCATAAAAATGAGGAGGGATCGTCGTGACCGAAAAAGCGATCGTGGCAAGAAATTTGAAAAAAATTTTTGGAAACGCGGCGGCGGTCAACGGTGTAACTTTTGAAGTTAAAAGTGGCGAAATATACGGCTTTTTAGGTCCAAATGGAGCCGGAAAGACGACAACGTTGAGAATGCTAACTGGCATTCTTAAGCCCACATCGGGCAAAGCGGAAATATTGGGCTTAGATGTTTTCAAGCATCCACTGCAGGTAAAAGCAAAAATTGGTGTTGTTCCAGATGAACCGAATATGTACGATAATTTGACTGGACGGGAATTTCTAGAATTCATAGGATCCGTTTTTTCTATGAAGAAAGAAGATATGAATGAACGAATTTCAGAGCTTTGCAACGCATTTGACGTGAATTTTTTGAGCAAATTCATCGGAGATTATTCGCATGGCATGCGTCAAAAACTCATGCTCGTGTCTGTCTTGATGCGTAAACCTAAGGTGCTCTTTCTAGACGAACCAACCGTCGGATTGGATGCGAAGAGCGCTAAGATATTAAAAATGCTTCTTCGAAAGTACGCCGATGAAGGCGCTGCCATTTTCATGACCACTCACGTACTTGAAATAGCCGAAAAAATGTGTGACAGAATTGGAATAATAAACAAGGGAAAATTGATAGCCGAAGGCACTCTTGAAGAATTGAGACAACGCTCAAAAAAAGAATCGCTGGAAGACATCTTCCTTTCGCTCACAGGTGAAGACGAGCTGAGAGAGGTGATAGACAACTTATGAATTTCTGGAAAGCCCTCTTTTTGCTCTTGAAATACAGAATAACCATGTGGAACAACATTCCAAAAAGGCGTGGAAGAAGGGGAAAGGCATCATTATCATTTTTCTTGATAATTGTCATCTTGGGGGTCACCTTCGGAGTGCCGGGATACTTTCTATTTGAATCTCTTCTTTCAAAATACGTCCAGGTGAACTTCGGAGCCTTAACGCTTGCGGATCTCTTTGTGGAAATGTCCTTAATTGGCGTCCTGGTTCTCGTGATCTTAATAGATACGCCAGCGGTGATTTTGAGCGTGTTTATGAGTGAAGACGTTGAATATCTTTTAACGCTTCCCATTCCTCAAGCCTCCATATTTTATTTCAAAATTTTGGAAACTTTGATAGAAGGAACTTTCCCGGCTTTTTTCTTCATTCCACTTTTAATCGCGTATGCCAATGTAACTCATATGAACTGGTACACGTCAGCCTTTGCTTTCGTTTTGTACGGCTTCTACGTCCTATTCTGCGCTGGTATATCCGGGTTCATCTCTTTATCTCTTTCAAAGGTCGTTTCAAAAAGCGGAACGAAAAGATTCATGTTCTTTTCGAGCACTGCAACACTGGCCTTGGCATTCTTGATGATGAACATCACATCAATGCCCGCTTTGAATTCTTCAAACGCCGCTCAAGCGCTCAGCGCGTACATTTCAAAGCTGAATTTTTCACTTTGGCCTTCAACGTGGTTTTTAAGAGGAATTAGAGGAGATTACCCCTACGTCTTGGCTCTAATTGGAGCTTCATTGGGACTTTTTGGGACTTCTTTCATATTTGCCAAAAAGAATTTACTCGCTGGAGTTTCGAATGTAAAATCGTCGTCTAAAACAAAAAAAGAGAAAAATGAAAGGCCTTACAAATCCAAAAAAGCTTTTTTGGCTTTG
Organism: Mesoaciditoga sp.; assembly: GCF_054006115.1. NCBI lineage: Bacteria > Thermotogati > Thermotogota > Thermotogae > Mesoaciditogales > Mesoaciditogaceae > Mesoaciditoga > Mesoaciditoga sp. The sequence continues at coordinate 16,046 of NZ_JBPNHS010000021.1, forward strand.
CTTTCAAAGGAATTCAAGCTTTTGAAAAGAGAACCATCCGTTTTATTCATGGTAATATATCCCGCGATTTTCCCTATAATTTTTATGTTTCCAAGTTCTTCAAACCGTTACGTTTTTTTGACGGGAGAATTGATGGGTGTTTTTATGGCCTCAACTTATCTTATAATAAGTATGGCATCCCTGATATCAATAGACGTGAAAGCCGAATGGGTGCTTAAGAGTTTGCCCATTCCAAAGAAAACGATTTTATGGTCAAAGGCGCTGATGCTAACAGCTGTGTACGAAAGTGTGTTATTTTTAACGTTCATCGTGATTTCTACGTTTTTGGGAGGTTTATGGTACGCTTTGCTGTTGTTGACTCTGGCTCTGCCGATGTTTCTGATGGCGACGTTCTTTGGCTCTTACGCAGTTACGAAGTGGCCCAACCCTAATGGTGGAACGAAGAAACCACTTAACGTCAGCGGGAGTTTAATTTCAACGGCAGTATCAGTCTTACTCGCAGGGATAGTGGCGGCTGAAAGCCTGTATATTTACTTTCGTGGAGAGATGATGTTTTTCAAGTTTGATTTTTGGTTAAACACTTTATTGTTTTTGATAGCACCTATTTTCGTGGAAATAGCGTTTATAATATTCACACTTAAAAAAGTTAAAAACATAGATTGGGGTGATCCTTTTGAAAGTGGAAATTGAAAAGAAGAAGGGATATTTGATAGTCTCGTTGAATGGAGAGTTTGACATAGAAAGCTCTCAAACTCTCAAAGAAGAGGTGAGAAAAAACTTAACATCGGAAAATTCCAACATAGTCATAGACTTGACAAAGGTTAGCTACGTTGATAGCTCAGGTTTGGGCACGTTGATAGCCCTTCAAAAAGATGCGAGGTTTAACGGTGGTTCTCTGTCAATAGTGGGCGCTTCTGAACAGATTAAACGTGTAATGAAGATGACGAATCTCGATAAGCTATTCGACTTTTACACATCAATTAATGAGGTGATAAAATGAAAATTTCTGTTGGAAGCGATCACGCTGCTTACGCTTTGAAAGAACACGTTGTTGAATACTTAAAATCGAAGGGAATAGAGGTATTGGATAAAGGCACCTTTTCTGAAGAGTCGGTGGATTATCCACTCTTTGCCGAAAAAGTGTCAAAAGACGTTTTAGATGGAAAGGCAGATTACGGTATCTTGATGTGTGGGACAGGTCTTGGAATGTCAATAGCCGCTAACAAATTCGAGGGCATATACGCGGCTCTTTGTCTCTACCCAACAATGGCAAAATACGCGCGTATGCACAACAACGCAAACATTTTGGTAATGGCTGGAAGGCTCATGGGACCCACTTTGGCGGAAGAAACCATAGATATGTTCTTGTCAACAGATTTTGCGGGCGGAAGGCATCAGAGGAGAATAAACGAAATAAAGGAGTTTGAGAATAGTTGATAAAATTCGTGGGAATAGATTTAGATGGAACTCTTCTCGACTCTAATAAAAATATCAGCCCACGAAACTTGAAAGCTTTAAAAATTCTCGAAGAAAATGGAATAAAGATCACCATTTTTACGGGCCGTGCCTGGATTTCGGCCCGTGATTATCTCAAGTGCATTTCCAACGATATTCCGGCTGTCTTTCAAAATGGTGCCTATGTGAGGACAACAAGGTCAAACAAAGTTCTAAGAAGCGTGATGTTAGACACTCAAATTGCAAAAAGAGCGGTGGAAATTGCGAAAAACAAAGGGATTTTCACCGTTATTTCGCAAGACTTCACAAACATCCCAGACATGAAATACGAATCTTCCCTTCCGCTTAATTCCAAGTTCATGCCTTACTTTGAAAGAAACTTGTACAGAATGGAAAAGGTAAAAGAACTTGAAATAGAAATTCCAGATAACGGAGCGGCGGGGGTCACGTGGGTTGGAAAATTCGAAGTGATAAAAAAAGCCATAAAAGAATTGGAAGATTTTCGAGAAAAAATGAGTGTGATTGTGGATACCATCTTAGGTAAAGAAGCGTTCGTTGAACTTCTTGGAAGGAATTGCGGCAAGGAAGTTGCAATGAACTTTCTTTTGAATCTTTTTGATATTTCTCCGGATGAAGCCGCGTTTATAGGTGATAGTTACAACGATGTCAACGTCATGAAAGCCGTGTCTCACTCCATAGCTATGGGAAACGCTCCAGACGATGTGAAAGAATTTGCCACATTCGTCACTTCGACAAACGATGAAGACGGTGTTGCAAATGCCATTTACAATTACATTTTGAAGGAGAGAGAGCTAATTTGATTAGAATAGCTATATTGACGGCAAGTGACAGGTGTTCACGTGGTGAAAGCGAAGATACAAGTTCTTTGGTAATACGCAAAATGGTTAAAGAATTTGGAGAAGTTGTTTCCTACGCCTTAGTCCCTGACGAAAAAGACATGATAATTGAAAAGCTCAAGTACTTTTGTGACGAGTTAAAAGTGGACTTAGTGCTAACAACGGGGGGAACTGGATTCAGCCCACGCGATGTAACACCTGAAGCTACAAAAGACGTTATAGACAGGGAAGTGCCCGGCATTCCAGAAGCAATGCGCGTGTTTTCTCATAAAAAATCAAAGCTATCGATACTTTCAAGAGAAATTGCCGGCATACGAAAGTCAACTCTGATAATAAACTTGCCAGGTAGCCCAAAGGGTGTGAGAGAAAATTTAGAAGTTATAGTAAATCAACTTCCGTGTGCTGTAAAGGTGCTAAGAGGCGAAAAACTCGAAAGCGATGAAGCGAAAAAATGCGAGGAGGAATGAACAATGGCGGAAATGATCGATTATGATGACGCCTTGAAAATTCTGAATGACGTATCTGAAATAGAAGAAATCGAAGAAGTGAACATGGAAGAATCGAACGGAAGGGTTCTGGCAAGAGATGTCATTTCAAATTACGATTTTCCCCTTTACAATCGTTCTGCCATGGATGGTTTCGCCTTTAGATTGGCCGATTTAGAAAAAATGGATGAACCCATTTTCAAGATCAAAGAAGTAATTTTGGCGGGGCACCCAGAAAAAATTGATCTCAATTTGGGAGAATGTGTGAGGATAATGACAGGGGGAAAAGTTCCAGAACCTTGCGACACGGTTTTGGAATTTGAAAAGTGTGAAGAGCAAAATGGCAAGGTGAAATTGTTAAAGGTACCAAAAAAATTCTACAACATTGCGCTCAAAGGTGAAGATCTGAAAAAGGGAGAAGTGGCTTTGACAAAAGGAACTCTTTTGAGTCCAAAACACGTTAACCTACTGGCCTCTCTTGGAATGAAAAAAGTTAACGTAAAGAGAAAGATAAAAATGGGAATCATTTCAACTGGTGATGAACTTGTAGATATAACGGAAGAAATAGAAGAGGGAAAGATAAGAAATTCTTCAAAGTACGCACTTTTTTCTCAAATAAAGGCATTGAATCAGGAATATTTCGATCTGGGAACGGTAAAAGATGATGAAGAAGAAATAACAAACGCCTTGAAAAAAGGTATAGAAGACTTAGACAACGATATCGTCTTGATAACCGGTGGTTCTTCAATGGGGGACAAAGATTTTACAATGAAAGTTTTAAAGAAAATGAACGCCGAGATTCTGGTGAAAAAGCTCGCCATAAAACCAGGAAGGCCAACCATAATTGCCACTACGGAAATCAATGGCAAGAAAAAGTGGATATTCGGCATGCCAGGTAATCCAGTATCCACCTATAACGTCTTCAACCTTTTTGTAAAGAAAGCCGTTGAAAGGATGCTTGGAACTTCAGGGATGACTCCAAAACTTTTGAGAGGCATCATGGATTTCGATTTCAAGAAGAAAAGGGATAGACTGCACTTCGTTCCGTGCAAGGTAAAGGTGGAAAATGGTGTTCCAAGAATTCAATTCTTGAATTACAACGGTTCCGGAGATTTCACATCTCTTGCGAAGGCGGATGCTTTCTTTTTGGCCCAGAAAAATGTTGAATTCATACAAAAGGGAGAAGAAGTAGAATTCTTCTTCATCTCGTAGAATGGAGAGTTTTTCATGAAAAAAAACTTTGCAATTTCAATGATAATTATCGTAACAGCGCTGTTTTTTCCAATCTTAGACTTTTCTGAGACTCTCACCGTTCTTCACGCTGGCAGCCTCACAATTCCATTTCGGCAAGTCGAGAAAGCCTTTTGTGAAGAGCATAAAGGAGTAACATTTGACGATGAATCCGCTGGAAGCGTCAAGATCATGAGAATGATCACGGAAATCGGAAAAGAAGCGGACGTTATCGCAGTGGCAGACTACTCTTTGATACCGCAATTCTTAATTCCAAAATTCGCGAAGTGGTACGTGAAATTCGCAAGCAATCGTTTGGTTATCGCTTACACATCGTCAAGTGCGTATGCAAAAGAGATAAATCAAAAAAATTGGTATGGTATTTTAATGAAAAAAGGCGTTGAATTTGGTTTTTCAAACCCAAATTTAGATCCATGCGGATACAGAACCGAACTGATGTTTCAGCTGGCCGAAAAGTACTACGGCATTCCAAACCTTGACAAAAAGCTTATTGCATCTTGTCCCCCAAATAATGTGAAGCCAAAATCGGTTTCCCTAATTGCCGACCTTGAAAGCGGCGAACTTGATTACGCCTTTGAGTACCTTTCAGTTGCCAAACAGAACAAATTGAAGTACCTTTTGCTTCCACCACAAATTGATTTCAGCTCACCAAAGTATTCGAATTTCTATTCAAAAGCCACACTCACTTTGATAAATGGGAAAAAGGTAGTTGGAAAACCGATAGTTTATGGTGTAACCGTACCAGAGAATACCATTCACAAGGAGTTGGCAAATGAATTTGTGGCTTTCCTACTGAGCGAAGAAGGAAGAAAGATTTTTTACGAAGACGGTCAGCCTCCAATACTTCCCACGGCAAATGTTTCTCTAGAAAAGCTTCCATTTGAAGTGGCGCAAATGATAAAAAAATATGTCAAGAAGTGACAGGGCACTTTACATAATTTTCTTCACAATTTCAACTGGCGTTCTGGTTTTTGTACTGCTTCCACTCATTCGCCTTGTGTTTTTCTTAAATCCGTCAACGGTTGCCGTTGTGAAAGACAAAAGTGTGTTGATTTCTTTGTGGAACAGCCTTTCGTTGTCTTTTATAACGGCCATTGTATCATTGATCGTTGGAGTCCCCACCGCTTATTTGATGTCAAAAAAGATGTTTGGAAAATTTGAAAAACTCGTGGAAACAATCGTAGATCTCCCACTCGCAATTCCGCACACCGTTGTTGGCATAGCCCTTCTTTTTATAATAGGAAGAAAAGGCATAATAGGTTCTTTGTTTTACAATTCATTTGGTTTTAAAATGACGGGAACAAGACTCGCGATTGTTCTTGCCATGCTCTTTGTTTCTCTCCCTTACACGGTTAGTTCGACAAGGGAAGGATTTAAAAAAGTGGACGATTCGCTGGTAAAATCGGCGATGGCTTTGGGCGCACCAATGCATTCCATTTTTAAACGCATATACCTTCCACTTTCAAAGAGCGCAATTTTTTCCGGCTTCATGCTAACGTGGGCAAGGGCAATCTCGGAATTTGGTGCCGTTGTCATATTGGCTTACTATCCAATGACAGCACCGGTGAAGATCTACGATGCGTTCAGCCAGTACAGTTTAAACGTTTCCGGGGCAATAGCGGCATACTTGCTTTTGATATGCTTGGGCATATTCTTAACGCTTAGATTTTCTTTCAGGGGAATGAAATGAAAATTCTTGAAGTTAAAAATCTCAACGCACATGTGGGAAATTTCGAATTAAGGGATATTTCTTTTTGCCTGAATGAAGATGAAATACTGGTATTTTTAGGCGATAACGGTGCCGGTAAAACCAAAATTTTAGAAGCCGTGAGCGGTTTCATTCCTTTAAAGAGTGGGACGGTTAGAATTCTCGGAAAAGATGTGACCAATGTAGAAGTCCAAAAAAGGAAAATAGGTTTTATATTTCAAAATCTCGCCCTTTTTCCACACATGACGGTAAAAGAAAACGTGGAATTTGGCTTAAAGTATTCGAAAGTTCCAAGAGCCATTTTTCGTAATGCAATTAAAAGTTTCAAAATAGAAAAATTCTTGAATAGATACCCAGATACCTTGAGCGGTGGTGAAAGGCAGAGGGTAGCCCTTGCTAGGACGTTGGTGACAAACCCAACACTTGTCTTTCTTGACGAACCAACCTCCGCTCTATCTCCGAGAGAAAGGGCGAATACGGCCAAAGAGATAAAAGCCTTTTTAAAAAAGGCGAGAAAACCGGCCATCTTTGTAACCCACAACGAAGAAGAAGCTTTTTTAATGGGAGATAGAATAGCCGTTGTGGAAAAGGGAAAAATCGCACAGATTGGGAAAAGTGATGAAATATTTTACAAACCAACCTCAAAAGAAATAGCCAATTTATTTGGAACGTACAACATTTTCAACGGAAAAGTGGTTAAAAACGAAAGCGATGTCTTAACAATAGAAGTTAAAAACAAAGAAATAATGGGAATTGGAAATTTTAAAGTTGGAGAAAGCGTAAACGTGTTTGTAAGACCAGAAGATGTGGTATTAACGTGTGAAAAATCGAAAAGCAGCGCGAGAAATTCATTTTCTGGGAGTGTAACTTCAATCTTGAAAAAAGGACCTATTTTTGAGGTAAAAGTGGACGTTGGAATTGAAATAATCTCATTTGTAACAAAAGGTTCTCTCGAAAAATTGCAGCTTAAAAATGGAAAAAAGGTCATCGCGGAATTCAAAGCCACGGCAATTCACATTTTCAAATAAAGCTTTAATGAAAGGGGGAAGGTCATCGTCTTGAAGTAGACTATGACCAAACAAATTGAAGATTGTAAAAGTGGAAGAAGCTATTTCCATGATAGAAGATGGTTCCACAATAATGGTGGGAGGCTTTTTGGGCTTTGGAAGCCCAGAAGAAATGATGGACGAACTCGTAAGACAGACAAAAAAATCGCTCACCGTGATATGCAACGATTCGGCCTTTGCGGAAACGGGCATAGGAAAGATAATTGTTGCCAAATTGGTAAAAAAGTTGATAACTTCACACATGGGAACGAATCCAGAGACTCAACGACAGATGATAAATGGGGACTTGGAAGTTGAACTCGTTCCCCAAGGAACTCTTGCAGAGCGAATAAGAGCCGGTGGAGTTGGCTTGGGAGGAATATTGACGCCAACGGGTGTGGGAACTCTGGTACAAGAAGGCAAAAGAACTTTGAATGTAAATGGAAAGGAATACCTCCTGGAGCTTCCCCTGCGAGCGGATTTTGCTCTGTTAAAAGCAAAAAGGGCAGATTATTTAGGGAATCTTTCTTACTCCCTGACGGCTCGAAATTTTAACCCTCTCATGGCCATGGCCGCTGATGTGGTAATAGCCGAAGTGGAAGAAATAGTACCAACCGGCGTCATTCCTCCAGACGAAGTTCACACTCCTCACGTCTTGGTTGATTACGTTGTTGTAGAAGGGAGGAAATGAAAATGGATGACAAAATATTAATAGCCAAAAGGGTTGCGCAAGAACTTCATGATGGCGATGTGGTCAACCTTGGAATAGGGATTCCCACTATGGTTTCCAATTACATTCCAAGAGGGATAACTATTTTCTTTCAATCGGAAAATGGAATCATAGGCATGGGTGCGGAGGCATCCGAAATGAACAAAAATGTCGATCTCACAAACGCGAGTGGAAAATACGTTACGGCTCTTCCTGGAGCGGCTTGCTTTGACAGCTCAATATCGTTCGGTTTGATAAGGGGTGGACATCTTGATGTAACCGTGCTTGGAGGCTTACAAGTTGACGAAAAAGGTCATCTTGCCAATTGGATGATCCCCGGTAAAATGGTACCTGGTATGGGCGGAGCGATGGATTTGGTAACTGGCGCCAAAAAGGTTATCATAGCTATGACTCACACAGCAAAGGGAAAGCCCAAAATAGTTAAAGAGTGCAATTTGCCTATAACTTCTACAAGACGAGTAGATCTCATAGTTACAGAACTGGCCGTGATAGAACCAACCGAAAAAGGGTTAATACTCAAAGAATTAGCTCCAAATGTAAGCGTCGAAGAAGTGATCGAAAAAACGGATGCACATCTCCTGATTTCAAAAGACATCAAAGAAATGAAAGTTTGAACTTCTTTTCAGTTCTAACCGTCCAAATTCTTGGAGTTGCAAAAAATTCAAACAAATTGGGAGGTGTGCGTATGAAGAGTGTAAGAAGTACTGTAGCAGCGGTTGCCCTAATCGCATTGATAAGCCTTTTCGCCTTTGCAAGCGGAGCAAATAGCGTAATAGCCACATCTACGGGGTATGGTTATCTTAATCCAAACATCAAAAGCCCCGTGATCGCCGTTGCAAAAGCCGTCTCTCCATCCGTTGTGAGAATAGTCGTACACAAAACTGTGGAAACTTCCCTAAATCCTTTCTTCAACGATCCGTTTTTCAAACAATTTTTCGGAGTCGAACCGCAGCAAAAACAACAGGTGGAAAGTTTAGGTTCTGGAATCATCTTTGATGCCCGAGGTTACGTTTTAACGAATTATCATGTTGTGGGCACAGCAAAAGAGGCGGAAATCACGTTGCTCAACGGTAAGAAGTACAAAGGAACGGTGTTGGGTGGAGATCCAACGAATGACCTGGCAGTTATAAAGATAGACGCGCCAGCCGGAACGAAATTCCCGGTCGCGATTTTGGGAAATTCTGACGATGTTAAAGTTGGAGAATACGTTGTGGCTATTGGAAATCCTTTTGGACTTGATTACACGGTAACATCTGGCATAGTAAGTGCTGTAAACAGAGAAGTCCCAAAGCCAAATGGCAATGGCTATTACTACAACATGATTCAGACTGATGCCGCCATAAATCCGGGAAACAGTGGTGGACCATTGGTTGACATACATGGAAGGGTTATAGGAATAAACACGGCCATAATCAGTCCTTCACAGGGACAAGGATTGGGTTTTGCCATTCCAATAAATACGGCCAAGGCTCTCGTTACTCGTTTGATAAAGGGAGAAGGTTCCGGTTATCTCGGTGTTCAAGTTAGAAATTTGACGCCAGATCTGGCAAAGAATCTAGGATTGGGTGACATTAAAGGAGCGTTGGTTGTAGGCGTGGCTCCAAATTCCGGTGCCGCAAAAGCTGGAATAAAGATAAAAGACGTCATAGTTGGATTGAACGGCGTCAAGATCACAAGCGCGGACAAACTCGTAAGCGTTATCCATGAGTACGCACCAGGCGATAGGGTGAATGTTAAAATTTATCGTGATGGTAAGTACATAACACTCAACGTTACCCTTTCGTCAAGCAAAGTGTTTAACCTTTCTACTTCATACGATGCAGACGGATTTAAAGTCGCCAATTTAAACGATGCGTACATGGCAAAATATTCGCTGCCTTCGGACATCAAAGGTGTAGTCGTGATAGAAGTGGATCCAAACAGTGCCGCGGCGATTGCCGGGTTACAACCTGGAGACGTTATAACAAGTGTGAACAATCACCAAGTCTCCTCGTTGAAGGAATTTGAAAAAGTGTACTCTCGAATAAGAAAAGGGCACACAGTGGCTTTAACAGCTTATTCACAGGGAATGGAACTACTCGTTATCTTTAACAAATAAAAAACGCTTTAAAATCAAATAAAAGGCTCTTCAAAAAAGAGCCTTTTATTATATTATTCCAAAAATTAATTTAGAACAAAGGAGTGAATCCCATTTCATCCCAGTATTCTTTTGATCTCTCCTCGTACATGGAATAGAGCATATCTCTATGCTCCTTTTCCCATGAAGACAAAGCATTCAGAACTTTTTTGGCATTCTCATCTTCAACTTTTTCCGCGCTGTTGGCGTAAAAGTGCATGAAATCGTCTTCTATGAGGTAAGCCATTCTCAATATCGAAAGCTCAGATGCTATCTCATCTATCTTTCCAGTGGTTAGTTCCTTTTTTTCGCGCTCATTGAAAAAACTTGTGTCCTGTTTTGGAGCTTCCACTTTGGATATATCTTTTCCATTCTCAGCACTTTCTATGAGCTTTTCGATGTATCTCACATGATCAGTTTCCATTTCTGAAAGCTGTTCTAAAACCTCTTTCACTTCTGGATCTTTAACACTCTTTACTTTTTCTTTATAAAAATTCATTCCTTCTATTTCTCTTGAAAGGGCAAATTTTAAAATTCCAAGAACTCCCTTATCCATCAACTTCACCTTGCTTTCCTTTTTTATTGTTCGTCAATTCTGCTTTTCCATTTCCTCCCAGAAATGGCATGCAACGTAATGATCCGGTCTAACTTCCACCAACGGAGGTTCTTCTTCAGAACACACTGGTTTTGCCAGCCAACAGCGTGGATGGAATCTACAACCCTTAGGAGGATTGGCAGGACTTGGAACGTCTCCTTGAAGTATTATCCTGTCTTTACGCTCAATGGTCGGATCTGGAATGGGATTAGCTGACAGCAAGGCCTTGGTATAAGGATGCAGTGGATTGTTGAAAAGTTCGTGCTTGCTGGCTATTTCAACTATCTTTCCAAGGTACATAACTACGATTCTGTCACTTATATGTTTAACAACGTTCAAATCATGAGCTATGAATAGATAAGTTAAGTTGAATTCTTTCTGCAAATCATCGAGAAGATTTAAAATCTGAGCTTGAATGGAAACATCAAGGGCTGAAACGGCCTCATCACAAACTATCAACTCGGGGTTCATTATCAACGCACGAGCTATACCTATTCTTTGACGCTGTCCACCCGAAAACTCGTGAGGAAACCTATTCACGTAAAGGGGTGAGAGTCCCACTTTTTCCATGTACTCTTTTACCATTTCGTATCTTTCTTTTCTGTTTCCTATATGAGCAGCTTTCAATCCTTCCGCTATTATGTCTTTTACCCTCATTCTTGGGTCTAGTGAACCATAAGGATCCTGGAAGATCATCTGCAATTTGGTTCTGTACTTGTTCATCTTTCTTTTAGACATTGCCAGAAGATCTTCCCCATTGTAATGAACACTACCAGCTGTTGGCTCTATAAGCCTGAGTATGGTTCTCCCAGTCGTTGTTTTCCCACAGCCAGATTCGCCAACAAGGCCTAACGTTTCACCTTTTCTTATGAAGAACGAAACGTCATCGACTGCCTTTACCCATCCAACGGTTCTTTTGAAAACGCCTGCCTTTATTGGAAAGTATTTCTTTAAGTTTTTTACTTCCAGAAGTACTTTTTCATTGGTTTTAGCTTTAGAATCATTTTGAAGTTTTTCCAACTTCCTCACCACTTTCCCAGTGTTTTGAAAGCTCTTCCATTTCCTGATATCTCCAGCATCTTGTGTAATGTCCAGGTTCCACTTCAACCAGAGGAGGTTCTTCCTCAAAGCACTTGTCTATCGCGTAAGGACATCTGTTGCTGAACCTACAGCCTTTTGGCATATGGAAAAGATCTGGAACAACACCTTTTATGGAATCGAGCCTATCAACTTCCACATCTGGTCTTGGAATGGATCGCATCAGACCAACGGTGTAAGGATGCGAAGGTTTCTTAAAAAGCGGAACAACGTCTGCGTATTCAACTATCCTTCCCGCGTACATAACGGCAACTCTATCAGCCATTTCAGCTATGACACCAAGGTCATGGGTGATCATTATGAGAGAGGAGTTATACTCCTTTAAAAGTTCACGCATGAGATCCAAAACCTGCGCTTGTATTGTAACATCCAAAGCCGTTGTTGGCTCGTCTGCTATAAGCAAGTTAGGGTTACATGACATCATCATCGCTATCATTGCCCTTTGCCTTAAACCACCACTCAATTCGTGTGGATATTCGTAAATTCTTTTTTCAGGCATTGGAATGCCGACCTTTTCAAACATTTTTATCGCGTAATCGTAAGCCTCTTTTTTGCTCATTCCAAGGTGAAGCTCAACCATTTCGGCCAACTGTTCTCCAACTGTGTAAACGGGATTCAGTGCTGTCATCGGTTCCTGGAATATCATGGCTATTTCTTTTCCCCTGATCTTCCTCATTTCTCTTTCTGAAAGTTTGAGAAGATTTTTACCTCTGTATATGACTTCACCCTGGGGAATTTCACCTATTCCTTTCGGTAAAAGGCGCATTATCGAAAGAGAGGTTACGCTCTTTCCACAGCCGGATTCTCCGACTATTCCAAGCGTCTCTCCTTCTCTTACTTCAAAATCAACACCGCCAATGGCTTCAACTGTGCCATCTTCAGTGTGAAAAACCGTGTGAAGATTTTTAACCTGTAAAAGTACATCTTTCGCCATATCAATCACGTCCTATATGAGCATTCTTGGGTCTAAGATGTCTCTGAGAGAATCACCCAGCAAATTCCAACCCATAGCGTAAAGTATTATTGCCAAACTTGGATATGTTATGGTGTACCAATAAGCGAATGGGTTTCCCCCACTTGAAGATATTATCCAATTTCTTGAAAAAGAAACCAATTGCCCCCAATCGGCGTATCCAACAGGCGCGCCCAATCCCAAAAAGGACAAAGCGGCGGCTGTAAGAGGAATCGTTGCCATATCCATTGAAACCTGAATTACTATTGGAAATATTGAGTTCGGAAGAATGTGTCTTGTTATTATCCTAGAGCCAGGTGTTCCCAAAGCCCGTCCAGCCATAACGTAATCATTTTCCTTAACTTCGAGAACGCTTCCGCGTATGAGCCTTGCGTACCCCATCCAATAGAATATGACCAAAGCCCACATAACGTGGTTCAATCCTGGCCCAAGCATGGTTACTATAACTATAACACCTACTAAGAATGGAAAAGCCAGGAATATATCCGTTATCCTCATTAAAACTTCGTCAACCCACCCCCCGAAGTAGGCTGATATAGTTCCAACGAACAATCCTATTATTAACGCTAAACCTATGACAAATACCCCGAGCTTGAAAGCGGTTCTCGTTCCCCAAATGATACCGTAGTAAATATCGTACTGGCCCTCTGTAGTTCCGAATATGTCTTCGTGAGAGGGTGGCTGAGGAACGGAAGACCATCCATTTTGTGGCATCTGGTACGGAGTGTCTGGATACGGTGGTTTTGCCAGAACTGGTGCCAATATCGCTATGACCACGAAGAGCAAAACGAGAAGCAATCCTGCAATGGAAGTTGGATTTCTCATCAATTTTTTAAGTACTTTTACAAATCCTTCCATCTCAACTCACCCCAGACGTACCCTTGGATCTATAAGGGCGTAAGTTATGTCAACTATCAAGTTTCCTATGATCGTTACGAGTCCGTATATGACCGCCACGCCTAAAACTCCAGAGTAATCAAATTGTTCTGCGGCTTGCGCGGAAAAACTTCCTATTCCTGGGTAATTGAAAATCGTTTCAGTGATTATAACTCCTCCAAGCATTCCGATGAACATCATACCTGCCACCGTGGTTGCCGGTATAAGCGCGTTTCTCCTCGCGTGCTTGTTCACCACTACTCTTTCGCTTAACCCTTTAGCGCGCGCGGTTCTTATGTAATCTTGACCTAGCGCTTCCAGCATGGAAGAACGGGTAATCCTCAACAATCCGGCCCAGGACAAATACGAAAGTGTGAGAATTGGAGCTATCAAGTGCTTTAACGCATCCAAAAATACCGGAATGTTGCCATTCAGCAAAGCGTCTATCGTTATCATACCAGTGTATTGGTGGAAATTCTTGGAGTAAACGATCATTTGCGCCCATTGATCGAGCCTGCCCGGTGGAAGCCAGCCCAAAACTCCGTAAAAGATGAAGAGTATAAGTAGACAAAGAACAAAAGCGGGAACGGAGTATCCCAACAGAACCACCACTCTAAGTATTTGGTCTATCACCCCGTTGTGATGTACTGCGGCAACCACCCCTAACCATATTCC